>CAZRFC010000175.1:0-8875 GCA_964598975.1 uncultured Mycobacterium sp.
CGAACTGGCGCCCTTCGAGGACGGTGGCTGGATCTGGTTCGACATCACCACCGATACCAAGACCACGGTGCACAGCGCCGCCTGGTACGCCCCGGTGCCCGCCCCCGGCCGCGCCGACATCACCGTCGGAATCCCCACCTTCAACCGTCCCGCCGATTGCGTCAACGCGCTGAAGGCGCTGACCTCGGATCCGTTGGTGAACGACGTCATCGGTGCCGTCATCGTCGCCGACCAGGGAACCAGCAAGGCCAAGGATCATCCCGATTTCGCCGAGGCCGCCGCTGCGCTGGGCACCCGGCTGTCCATCCACAACCAGCCCAATCTCGGCGGGTCCGGCGGCTATAGCCGGGTCATGATGGAGGCGCTGCGCAACACCACCTGTGAGCAGATCCTGTTCATGGACGACGATATTCGCATCGAGCCGGACTCGATCCTGCGCGCACTGGCGCTGAGCCGGTTCGCCAAGACACCCACCCTCATCGGCGGGCAGATGCTCAACCTGCAGGAGCCCTCGCACCTGCACGTGATGGGCGAGATCGTCAACCGCGCCAATTTCATGTGGACCAACGCCCCGCACACCGAGTACGACCACGACTTCGCCAAATACCCACTCGACGCCGCCAAGGCCCCGGTCAGCGCCGACGACGAAGGCGAACGCAGCAAGTTGCTGCACCGGCGCATCGACGTCGACTACAACGGCTGGTGGATGTGCATGATCCCCCGTCGGGTCGCCGAGGAGCTGGGCCAGCCGCTGCCGCTGTTCATCAAGTGGGACGACGCCGACTACGGCCTGCGGGCCGGCGAGCACGGCTACCCCACGGTCACGATGCCGGGCGTCGCGATCTGGCACATGGCCTGGAGCGACAAGGATGACGCCATCGACTGGCAGGCCTACTTCCACCTGCGCAACCGGCTGGTGGTCTCGGCCTTGCACTGGGATGCCCCGGTCGACGGCCTGATCAAGAGCTCCATCAAGGCCACCCTCAAACACCTTCTCTGCCTTGAGTATTCGACCGTCGCGATCCAGAACAAGGCGATCGAGGACTTCCTGGCCGGCCCGGAGCACATCTTCTCGATCCTGGAGTCCGCGCTGCCGGAGGTGCGGGCGATGCGGCAGGAGTTCCCCGATGCGGTGGTGCTGCCGGCGGCCACCGCCCTGCCGCCGCCCAGTGGGCGAACCAAGGTGCACAAGCCGCCGGTGGCGCTACCCGTCATCGGTCTGCGCCTGGCCCGCGGACTCCTGCACCAACTCGGTGAGGCAGACCCGGCTCACCACGAGCGCCCGCAACTCAACGTCGCCACCCAGGATGCTCGCTGGTTCCTGCTGTGCAACGTCGACGGCGTGACCGTCACCACCGCCGACGGCCGCGGGGTGGTCTACCGCCAGCGCGACCGCGCCAAGATGTTCGCCCTGCTGAAAGCGTCCCTCCGCCAGCACATCCGGCTTTACCGCAATTACGACCGGATGCGGCGGGTCTACCGCGAGGCGCTGCCCGAGCTTTCCAGCCAGCGCAAGTGGGAGACCGTCCTGCTGGACCAGGCGGCCATCAATGCATGAGTTCCCCGAACCCGACATCATCCCGGGTGCGCCGACCGGCGAGGTGGCCGCACTGGTCGCCGTGCAGTCCACCCTCGCCACGCCCCCGGCCATCAGCGTCGCCCGCGGCATGTCCCACTTCGGCGAGCATGCCGCCGGCTGGATGGCACTGTCCGCGCTGGGCGCGGTGCTCTCACCCCGACGCCGCCGGGACTGGCTGCTGGTCGGCGTCGGGGCGGTCGCCGCGCACGCCGCGGCAATCGTCATCAAACTCGCGGTGCGGCGACGTCGCCCGCACCACCCGGACATCGCCGTCAACGTGGGCACGCCCAGCGCGCTGAGCTTCCCGTCCGCGCACGCGACCTCCAGCACCGCCGCGGCTATGCTGCTGTGCCGGGCCACCCGGTCACCGCTGCCGCTGGCCGCGATCCCGTTGATGGCGCTGTCGCGCCTGGTGCTCGGCGTGCACTATCCGACCGACGTGCTCGCCGGGATGGCCGTCGGCGCCGCGGTCGCCGGCACCACGGCCCGGCTGGGCGGCCGAAAGGAAAGCAACTGACCATGAGCAGCGAGACAGCGGTCACCGGCCCGCCGAGCAACCTGTTGACCGGCATCGTCAAGGCGGTCCGGCCCCGGCAGTGGGTGAAGAACCTCCTGGTCTTCGCCGCCCCGCTGGCCGCACTGGGCGGCGGCGCCCACTTCGACCTCTCGGTGCTCTACAAGGTCTCGATCGCCTTCGTCGTGTTCTGCATGGCCGCCTCGTCGATCTATCTGGTCAACGACGCCCGCGACGTCGAGGCCGACCGCGCGCATCCGACAAAACAGTTCCGGCCGATCGCCGCCGGGGTGCTGCCGGTGGGCATGGCCTACGGGATCGCCACCGTCCTGGCGATCGCCTGCCTGGCCATTTCGTGGTGGGTCACCCCGCAGCTGGCCGTGGTGATGGCCGTCTACCTTGTCATCCAGCTGGCCTACTGCTTCGGGCTCAAACACCAAGCGGTCCTTGATATCTGCATCCTGTCGTCCGGCTTCCTGATCCGGGCCATCGCCGGCGGTGTGGCCGGCGGCATCCCGCTGTCGCAGTGGTTCCTGCTGGTGATGGCATTCGGTTCGCTGTTCATGGCGGCCGGAAAGCGGTACGCCGAACTGCAACTCGCCGAACGAACCGGCGCCAAGATCCGCAAGTCGCTGGAGAACTACACCAGCACCTACCTGACGTTCGTGTGGACGCTGTCGGCCACCGCCGTGGTGGTCTGCTACGGGTTGTGGGCCTTCGAGCGCGACGGCAACGGCGGATCCTGGTTCGTCATCTCGATGGTCCCGTTCACCATCGCGATCCTGCGCTACGCGGTCGACGTCGACGGCGGGATGGCCGGGGAGCCCGAAGAGATCGCGCTGCGTGACCGGGTGCTGCAGTTGCTCGCCCTGGCCTGGATCGGAACCGTCATTGCCGCCGCCGTCCTCAGTTAGCGCGCCGGCTCTCCGTCAGACCGCGCTGACCCGGATCAGCCTGTGGCTCAGCGTCACCCTGGTTTCGGCGATGTGGGCGTGGGGGGCCTGGGAGCGGCGCTGGATCGCCGACGACGGACTGATCGTCCTGCGCACGGTCCGCAACCTGCTGGCCGGCAACGGCCCGGTGTTCAACGCCGGCGAGCGCGTCGAGTCCAACACCTCCACCGCCTGGACCTACCTGGTGTACCTCGGCAGCGTCATCGGCGGTCCGCTGCGGCTCGAGTACGTCGCGCTGGCGCTGGCGCTGTTCTTCAGCGTCGCCGGGGTGGCCATGGCCATGCTGGGCACCGCCCGGTTGTGGGCCCCCGGACAGCGCGGCCGGGCCGCGCTGATCCTGCCGGCCGGCGTGCTGGTCTACATCGCCGTCCCACCGGCCCGCGACTTCGCCACCTCAGGTCTGGAGAACGGTCTGGTGACCGCCTGGCTGGGCGGGCTGTGGTGGATGATGGTCGCCTGGTCGCAGAAGAAGCCCAAACCGCCCTGGTTCTCGACGTCGTTCACCGCCGCGCTGGCCTTCGTCGCCGGACTGAGCGTGCTGGTGCGCCCCGAGTTGGCCCTGATCGGCGGCCTGGCGCTGGTGATGATGCTGATCGCCGAACCCAGCTGGGGGCGGCGCGCCCTGATCGTGGCCGCCGGCGGCCTGCTGCCGGTGGGCTACCAGATCTTCCGGATGGGCTACTACGCCCTGCTCGTGCCGCAGACCGCGCTGGCCAAGGACGCCTCCGGCAGCAAATGGGATCAGGGGTTCGTCTATCTGAACAACCTCACCGGGCCCTACGCCCTATGGATCCCGGCGGTGCTGCTGGTCGCCCTCGCCGTGGTGCTGATATCCGGGCGCCGTCCCGGCGCGGACACCCCGACCGGCGGCCTGGCCGCACGGGTTCAGACGCCCGCCGCCGTCGTCGCCTTCATGGTCCTCAGCGGTGTGCTTCAGGCCGTCTACTGGATCCGCCAGGGCGGCGACTTCATGCACGGCCGGGTGCTGCTGGCGCCGCTGTTCTGTGTGCTGCTCCCCGTCGCGGTGATACCGGTCGCGATACCCGCGGGCGGGTGGCGCGCGATCTTCACCCCGAGGGTCGCCGGCGCCACCGCGGCGCTGTGGCTGGCCCTGGCCGGGTGGGCGCTGTGGGCGGCGAACTCACCGGGAATGGGCCGCGACGCCACCCGGGTCACCTACTCCGGAATCGTCGACGAACGCAGGTTCTACTCCCAGGCCACCGGCCACGCCCACCCGCTGACCGCCGCCGACTACCTGGACTATCCGCGCATGCGTGCGGTCATGGTGGCGATCAACAACACCCCCGACGGTGCGTTGCTGCTGCCCTCGGGCAACTGGGACGTCTGGGATGTGGTGCCGGCCGAGCCGCCCACCCCGCCGCCGCCCGGCGTGCCGATGGAAACCTGGCGTCGGCAAACCGCCCCGCACACGGTGTTCTTCACCAATCTGGGCATGCTGGGGATGAACGTCGGCTTGAACACCCGGGTGATCGACCAGATCGGCCTGGCCAATCCGCTGGCCGCACACACCGCCCGCTTGGAGGACGGCCGCATCGGCCACGACAAGAACCTCTTCCCGGACTGGGCGGTGGCCGAGGGGCCGTGGCTCAAAGAACGGCCGTGGATCCCGCAGTATCTCGACGAAGGCTGGATCGAGCAGGCCGGGGTGGCGCTGGGCTGCCCGGAGACCGTGGAGATGTTCAAGGCGATCCGGGACCCCATGACCCGGCCCCGTTTCATCGGCAATCTCAACCGCGCGTGGGAACTCACCCGATACCGCATCGACCGGGTGCCCAAATACGAACTGCTGCGCTGCGGTCTGCCGGAGCCGCCCCCGGACCAACCGCCCTACGCCGGCCTGCCGGCCACCGGGCCGTAGCGGGCGGCTCGAGAACCACAGCGCTGGGCGTATTGGGCCGGGATTGGGCCGGGACCGTCGTCCTATGTGATTCACTACCGATAACGACTCGACGTGAGGTGGGTATGAGCATGTTCCGGGGCAAAATGCTGAGCGCTGTCAGTGCCGCCATGCTGGCGCTGGGCCTGTGGGGGGCCACCGCGCCGACGGCGCCGCCCGCGTCCGCGGCCGGTCCCGAGATGCTGATGGTTCCGTCGGCGGCCATGGGCCGCAGCATCCCGGTCGCCTTCCAGGGCGGCGGCCCGCGCGCCGTCGTCCTGCTCGACGCCTTCAACGCCGCCCCCGACGTCAGCAACTGGGTGACCGTCGGCAACGCGATGGGCACCCTGGCCGGCAGCGGACTGTCGGTGGCCGCCCCGGCCGGCGGCGCCTACAGCATGTACACCAACTGGGAGATGGACGGCAGCAAGCAGTGGGAGACCTTCCTGGCCGACGAACTGCCGAACTGGCTGGCCGCCAATAAGGGCGTGGCTCCCAGCGGCAACGCCATCGTCGGGGTGTCCCAGGGCGGGACCGCCGCGGTGACGATGGCGGCCTTCCACCCGGACCGCTACGGCTACGCCGGGTCGCTGTCGGGCTTCCTCAACCCGTCCGACACCCAGACCAACGGCGTCATTTCCAACGCCATCAACGGCGGCGGCGGCAACATCGACGCGATGTGGGGCGCCCCGCAGCTGGGCCGCTGGAAGTTCCACGACCCCAACGTTCACGTCAACCTGCTGGTGCAGAACAACACCCGGCTGTGGGTCTTCAGCCCGATGACGACCCGCTGCGGCGACCCGGCCGCGATGGGTGGCGGTGACTGCGGCGTCGCGCAGGGCAGCAACCGCATCTTCTACGCCCACTATCGGTCCCAGGGCGGCCGCAACGGCCACTTCGACATCACCGGCGGCGGCGGCCACGACTGGGGCAGCTGGGCCGGGCAGTTGGGCGCGATGGCCGGCGACATCAACGCCGCACTCGGTTAGCACCACCCGATCCGTTAACGTTCCGCAATCGCAGCGCCGTTGAGTACCCGCGCGCAACCGGTACTGTGGACGGCGTGCATGGTCTCGGGAGCAGATCGCCCAGCAAACACTTGCTGAGCCGTCGCCCGGTGGGACGGATGCCGAACAGGGTGCTGGTGGTCGGATTCGTGGCCCCTACGGCGTGGTTGCTGGCCGGCTGCTCTTCCTCGGGCGGAGACATCATCAGCACCGTCGCTCTGCCGTCACACCAGTCGGTCGCCTCAGCGGAGACCGACGGCTTCGACCTGACCTCACCGCAGGACGCGGGGCGGATGCCGGGGGTGCCCAACCTCACCGAAAACCAGCGCGGCTACCTCGACGGGCTGCTCGCCGCGGGTGTCCACCCGGCGAACGACCTGCGCGCCCTCAGTATCGGCGCCTACGTCTGCCAGGCCCGCGCTGCGGGCCAGAGCGATCAGGCGGTGTGGGATTCGGTGGCCCCGATGGTCCGCAGCGACATGACCAACTCCCACGGCCTGGAAGCGCCGGCAGTCTCCTACCTCGACGTCGATGCGACCATCGGGCGCTACATCGGCATCGCCACCCAACGACTCTGCTGAGAGATGACCCGCAACAGACCCAACTCGAAAGCCAGGGCCCCCAAATCCCGGGTCGCGCGCAAACCCGATCCCAACCGGCGCCGACGCCACCGCATCCTGGCTTTGATCGCCGCCGGTGCCGTCGCTCTGGTCGTCGGCCTGATCGTTGCGATCATCGTCATCGTCGTGCGCCGGCCGGGGCCGCCGCCGACCGCCGCACCGCCGTCTGCAGTGCCGCCCACCAGTGTTCCGGGGAAGAAGCCGAGGCCGGCCTTCCAGGACGCCAGCTGTCCCGACGTCCAGTTGCTCGCCATCCCCGGCACCTGGGAGTCCTCGCCCACCGATGACCCGCTGAACCCGGGGCAGTTCCCGATTGCCTTGCTGCTCAACGTAACTCGCCCGCTGCAACAGCAGTTCGGCCCGGACCGCGTGCAGGTCTACACGGTTCCCTACACCGCGCAGTTCCGTAACCCGCTGTCCGCCGACAGGCAGATGTCCTACAACGACAGCCGCAAGGAGGGCACCTCCGCGGCGGCGCGGGCGATGGCCGAGATGAACAACCGCTGCCCGTTGACCAGTTACGTGTTGGTCGGGTTCTCCCAGGGCGCGGTCATCGCCGGCGACCTGGCCAGTGACATCGGCAATGGCCGCGGACCGGTGGATGAGGATCTGGTGCTCGGGGTGACCCTGATCGCCGACGGCCGCCGCCAACCGGGGGAGGGCCGACCCGTCGGCCCGGAGGCGCCGGGACAGGGCGCCGAGATCACCCTGCAGGAGGTCCCGGCGTTGTCCACCCTCGGGTTGACGATGAGCGGTGAACGCCCGGGTGGCTTCGGGGCGCTGAACAACCGGGTCAACCAGATCTGCGCGGCGGGCGACCTGATCTGCTCGGCGCCGCAGTCGGCGTTCAACATCGGCAACCTCCCGCGCACCCTGGAGGTGCTCACCAGTGGTGCCGGGCAACCGATTCACGCGATGTACGCCACCCCGCAGTTCTGGAACGTCGACGGACGGCCCGCCACCATCTGGACGTTGGATTGGGCTCGGGCCGTGCTGGAGAACGCGCCGCACCCACCGCACGGCTGACATGAATCACTGATATGAATCGCTGATATGAATCAGAAGAGGACGGCGTTGTGATTTGGACCAGTCCGACCGAACGCCTAACATTAAGAGAAAAATAAGGGCAGTTAACGGCCGGTTATCGGCCCAACTTGCCGAGGTAACGGCGATCCGGTCGGGTCCGACTGCGGCCGCCGGATCCCCGGTAGCATCTCGGGTGGCTCGGTCGGTCACAAGCCATGTTTTGGCGATTCGTTGAGCGCCACCAGAAATGCGTTCTGACAGGAGAGTGGTATGCCGTTCCATAACCCGTTCATCAAGGACGGACGGATCGTCTTCCCCGAGGGCGCCAGCCTGGTCAAGCTCGTCGAGCGGTGGGCCAAGGTCCGCGGCGACAAGCCGGCCTACCGGTTCCTGGATTTCTCCACCGAGCGCGACGGTGTCGCGAAGGTTCTGACCTGGGCCGACTTCGGTGCCCGCAACCGCGCTCTGGGTGCCCGGTTGCAGCAGGTGACCCAGCCCGGTGACCGGGTGGCGATCCTGTGCCCGCAGAACCTCGAGTACCTGGTCGCGTTCTTCGGCACCCTCTACTCCGGCCGGATCGCGGTGCCGTTGTTCGACCCGTCCGAGCCCGGCCACGTCGGTCGCCTGCACGCGGTCCTCGACGACTGCCAGCCCTCGGCCATCCTGACCACCACCGAGGCCGCCGAGGGGGTCCGCAAGTTCTTCCGCAGCCGGCCCGCCAAGGAACGCCCGAGGGTGATCGCCGTCGACGCGATCCCGGTCGAGGTCGGCGCCACCTGGGAACATGTGGACACGGTCAACGAGGACACCATCGCCTACCTGCAGTACACCTCCGGGTCGACCCGCATCCCCAGCGGTGTGCAGATCACCCATCAGAACCTGGCCACCAACGTTGTGCAGGTCATCGAGGCACTCGAAGGTGAGGAGGCCGACCGGGGCGTCTCCTGGTTGCCGTTCTTCCACGACATGGGTCTGGTCACCGCGCTGCTGCCGTCGCTGATCGGCCACTACTTCACGTTCATGACCCCTGCCGCCTTCGTCCGGCGGCCGATCCGCTGGATGCGCGAGATCGCCCGCCAGCCCGGCGACACCGGCGGCACCATCTCGGTGGCCCCGAACTTCGCCTTCGACCACGCCGCCGCGCGCGGCCTGCCGAAGGCGGGCGAGGAGCCCCTCGACCTGTCCAACGTCAAGGCAGTCCTCAACGGCAGTGAGCCGATCTCGGCGGCGACCGTCAAACGGTTCAACGACGCGTTCGGCCCGTTCGGCTTCCCGCCCA
>CAZRFC010000176.1:0-552 GCA_964598975.1 uncultured Mycobacterium sp.
CAGGAGGGGGCCTGGACCTCCGATGTGTACTTCACCGACGTGCGGGTGGGGCCCGACGCGCTGATCGGCGGCAGCGAGGACGTCGGCTACCGGGCGGCGTTGACGTCGTTGGCGCGCGGCCGCATCCACATCGCGGCGCTGGCGGTCGGCGCGGCGCAGCGGGCGCTGGACGAGTCGGTGGCGTTCGCCGCGAGTGCGACCCAGGGCGGAACCCCGGTGGGCGCCTTCCAACTGGTGCAGGCGATGCTGGCCGACCAGCAGACCCAGGTGATGGCGGGTCGCGCCCTGGTGCGCGATGCCGCCCGGGCGTGGCTTACCGACCAGGACCGCCGGATTGCGCCGTCGGTGGCCAAACTGTTCTGCACCGAGATGGCCGGCCGGGTGGCCGACCTGGCGGTTCAAATCCATGGCGGCACCGGCTACATGCGGGGGGTTCCGGTCGAGCGGATCTACCGCGAGGTGCGGTTGTTGCGGCTGTACGAGGGAACCAGCGAGATCCAGCGGCTGATCATCGGCGGCGGGCTGGTCAAGGCAGCCCGGAAGAGCTGAGCG
>CAZRFC010000176.1:562-8863 GCA_964598975.1 uncultured Mycobacterium sp.
AGTGCATAACCCGTGTCTATGCAGGTAGAACGTGGTGGCCAGGGCCGGGATCGAACCGGCGACCTTCCGCTTTTCAGGCGGACGCTCGTACCAACTGAGCTACCTGGCCGGAAGGCCCCAGGTGAATGGTGCCTCGCCGATATGGCGACCCTGACGGGACTCGAACCCGCGACCTCCGCCGTGACAGGGCGGCGCGCTAACCGACTGCGCCACAGGGCCTTGCTGTTGCCACTCCACGTTTCCGCGTCGTGGTACCCCCTACGGGATTCGAACCCGCGCTACCGCCTTGAAAGGGCGGCGTCCTAGGCCGCTAGACGAAGGGGGCCTGGCCGAATCACTCCGGGGCACTCACAACACATGCACTGTGAAGCGATCGCTAGCTTAGGGCACAACGATGCCATTCCCCAAACGCGCCCGTCGGAACGGCCAAGTATCCTTAGTAACCGCACGGCCCCTATAGCTCAGTTGGTAGAGCTACGGACTTTTAATCCGCAGGTCCTAGGTTCGAGTCCTAGTGGGGGCACCAGGTCTCGTTTTTTCGGTCACCGGGCAGTAGTGAATCCCCTTGCCGCGCTCATCCTCCGGCGGCAGGTTCCGAGGGGGCGTCTGCGGCAGGGGGGCATCCGCCGGGAGGCGTCCCTCTGCACGATCCCAGCCGGCCCTCGCCCGCGGGTGCATGCGGCGCCGCCGCGGCACGAATTTGAAGGCCAGGTTGACCCCACGACCGAATGCCCGGTGCAAGCGTTCGTCAATCGGCGACCACGAGTAGCCCATCAAATCGCGCACCGGGTCGTCGTACAGACCAACGGTGACCCACACCACGAACGGTTCGGCGGCCGCCAGGAAAGCCGACCACGCGAGGTCGGGAATCCATTGCGCGACAGGCGGTTTGGGCATCGTTGACAGGTCGAGCACCTCGCGGGCCGCCCAGGTGTCCTCCAGGACTTCGCGGCACATCCGCTCCCAGTACCGCTGGAATTCCTCCCAGGTTTTCGGCACCGGCCGCATGCTCATGCCGTACATGCGGTACCAGTCGATGTGCTCATCGAACAGTTGGCGCTTGTCGGCTTCGGTGAGGCCGGAGCCGAAGTGTTCGGCGGTGAGGATGGTGCCCATGAAGAACGTCGCGTGCGCCCAGTAGAAGACTTCCGGGTTCAGCGCGCTGTAGCGGCGGCCCTTCTCGTCAATGCCCTTGATCGTGATGTGGTAGTCGCGCACCTCGGCGCCCGTGGCCGCCGCGCGGTCACCGTCGAATACCACCCCGCCGATGGGATAGAGCGAGCGGAACAACCGCGGGATGCGTTCGGTGAAGAAGATGGAGTGGTCCTTGACGGCCGCACCGAGTTGGGGGTGCATGTTCTGCATCGAGCCGGCCCACGGTCCTTGCAGGAGGCCGCGCCAATCCCCGAACAGCCTCCAGGTCAGGGAGTCGGGGCCGAGCGGCTCCGGATGGAGGTCACCCCTCGTCGTCCCGCCCATCATCAGCAGGCCGACGGCTGAAACCGAATCAGAGGCCCAGGAACTCGGTGACCTCTGCCGAGCACAGTTCGGCTTGCTCGCAGAATTGCGCGCACTGGCTCGCGTTCTTCTCACACCACGATTCCGCACCCGCGGCGGTCGCTTGCGCGTAGTTCTCGTTGATGCTCTCCGCCGTCTGGCGGGTCTGCTGCGCTTTCTTGCCCTGGGGCGTCATCACCGAGTACCCCGAGTGGCCGTCCGTCTTGGGGTCATTGCAGTTGAGGTAGAGAAGCACCTGGCTACCGCGACCGTTGCCGCTGGAATCCAGGAAGTTCCCGGAACGGGACCGGGTGACGATGCACTGCTCGGTTGGCAGATAGTCGCCGACCCGACTGGCGACCGTCACCGTGCCGCCCCAGCCGCTGATGCTCTCGGCGGCCTTTTCGTAGGTCAGGCCGGCGTACTCGTTATCCGCATAGGCCGTCCCGGAACCGAAGATCGCGGCAACCACCGCCGCGCCGCCGACAGCTCCAGCCAGGATCTTGCGCACCGCTACCTCCGATTGAAAACGACTACTACCCCCAGTTATCGCGAATATACCGCCGTCGCGTTACCCGTGCAGCGCTGATAGACACACCACGGCTCGGCGGAACTTGAATGTCACCGCCAGACACAGATATATTGGTGCAACCACGAGGTACAGATAACCGGAGGACCGATGTCCCAAGAGTTGAGCAACGTCGATCTGCTGCGCGAGCTCGAGCCCGTCGCCGAGAAGCTGATCAACCGGCACATGTCGATGTTCAAGGAGTGGAATCCCCACGACTACATCCCGTGGCAGGAGGGCAAGAACTACTACGCCCTCGGCGGCCAGGACTGGCATCCCGACCAGGCCCAGCTCTCCGAGGTGGCCCGCACCGCCCTGGTTCAGAACCTGCTGACCGAGGACAATCTCCCGGCCTACCACCGCGAGATCGCGATGAACTTCTCAATGGACGGCCCGTGGGGCTACTGGGTGAACCGGTGGACCGCCGAGGAGAACCGCCACGGCATCTCCATCCGCGACTACCTGGTCGTCACCCGCAACGCCGACCCGGTCGAACTCGAGGAACTGCGCGTCGAGCAGATGACCCGCGGCTTCTCCCCCGGCCAGAACCAGCAGGGTGACCTGTTCGCCGACACCCTGTTCGACTCGGTGATGTATGTCAGCTTCCAGGAGCTGGCCACCCGGGTGTCGCACCGCAACACCGGCAAGGCCTGTAACGAGCCGGTGGCCGAGCAGCTGCTGGCGCGGATCTCCAACGACGAGAACCTGCACATGATCTTCTACCGCGATATCAGTGCGGCCGGCTTGGACATCGCCCCCAACATGGCGATGGCGTCGCTGTACCGGATCCTGAAGAACTTCAAGATGCCCGGATACACCGTGCCCGAGTTCCGCCGCAAGGCCGTCATCATCGCCACCGGCGGCGTCTACGACCCGCGGATCCACCTCGAGGACGTGGTGATGCCGGTGCTGAAGAAGTGGCGGATCTTCGAGCGCGACGACTTCACCGGCGAGGGCGCCCGGTTGCGCGACGAACTCGGCAAGCTCATCGAGGAACTCGAGGAGACCTGCGTTAAGTTCGAAGAGGCCAAGGAGCGCAAGCTTGAGCGCGACGCCAAGCTCGCCGAGAAGCGCGCCGCCAAGGCGGCGCTGGCCGGAGCCTCCACATAGGACTCGCAGCACAGACCCCGTCAACCGGGCTGCGGATCGGGTCGCTGACCCTCCGCAGCCCGGTTGTCTTGGCGCCCATGGCCGGTGTCACGAACGTCGCCTTCCGAACCCTGTGCCGCGAACTGGAGACCGCGAAAGTGGGCACGGTCAGCGGGCTGTACGTGTGCGAGATGGTCACCGCCCGGGCATTGGTCGAACGGCACCCGGTCACGCTGCACATGACCACGTTCGGGCCCGACGAGTCACCGCGGTCGCTACAGCTCTACACCGTCGACCCGGCCACCACCTACGACGCCGCCCGGATGATCGTCGAGGAGGGTCTCGCCGACCACATCGACATGAACTTCGGCTGCCCGGTGCCCAAGGTCACCCGGCGCGGGGGCGGTGCTGCCCTCCCTTACAAGCGGCGGCTCTTCGGCCAGATCGTCGCCGCCGCCGTCCGCGCCACCGCGGGCAGCGACATCCCGGTGACGGTCAAGTTCCGAGTCGGGATCGACGAGGCACACCCCACCTTCCTCGACGCGGGACGCATCGCCGAGCAGGAGGGTGCCGCGGCGGTCGCGCTGCACGCCCGAACCGCCGCCCAGCGCTACTCCGGCTCGGCGGACTGGGACCGCATCGGTGAACTCAAATCGGCTGTGACAACCATCCCTGTGCTGGGCAACGGAGACATCTTCGAGCCGCCGGACGCGCTGGCGATGATGGCCGCCACCGGGTGTGACGGTGTCGTCATCGGCCGGGGTTGCCTAGGCCGGCCGTGGCTGTTCGCAGAGCTCTCCGCCGCTTTCGGTGGATTTCCGGCGCCGGCACCGCCCACTCTCGGCGAGGTGGCCGACATCATCCGCCGGCACGGCGCGCTACTGGCCTCCCACTTCGGCGAGGACAAGGGCATGCGGGATATCCGCAAACACGTCGCCTGGTACCTGCACGGCTTCCCTGCGGGCTCCGACCTGCGCCGCGGACTGGCGCTGGTGCGGACCCTCGAGGATCTCGACCGCCTGCTGAACCAACTCGACCCCGACGTCGCGTTCCCGGCCGCAGCTCAGGGGCCGCGCGGTCGGCAGGGCTCCGCCTCCTCGGTCCATCTGCCGGAGGGCTGGCTGGACGATCCCGACGACTGCACGGTGCCGGTCGGCGCGGATGCGATGAACTCCGGCGGCTGACTCGATACTCAATTCGATACCGAACGGCAATAACAGCGGCATCGCCGAGGGCTGGCAGGCTCTCAGGTTTGGTAAGTACGATTACGTCCCAGCTGCGGACTCAGGTCCGACCGGGTGCCCCAAACCGGCACCGCTGTAGTAGGCGCTGCAGTAAGAGCACTGTCGCACCTGCAACTTCCACCCCAAGCCGGAGGCTGTCTGGACCATGAGTGACGGCGATAACGCCACTCCTGACCAGAGCGGCGCACCCGAAGGTGAGGACCGGACGGTTCGGCTGCCGCGCGCCAATTCGGGCCGGGCGCCCTGGGAGCGCTCCCCCGAGCCGAGCGAGCCGACCGGCACCCATAGCGAGGGTGTGGCCGTCGCCGACCTGATCGCCAAGATCACCGGGAGTTCGACCGTCAACCCCGTCACCCGGCGCAGTGTCGACGTCACCCCGGCCGCTGAGGATGCCACCGTCCCGATCGCCCTCCCCGACGAGATTCCGGACCTGGCCGCGTTGGCGCGAGCGCGTCGACCGATGGGACCGGGTGGCCCGGTGCCGCCGTCGAACACGGTCCTGCCGGCGGCTGTCCCGCCCGCCTCGCCGGCCCAACCCCGGCGCCACCGCGCCTTACTGATGGCGCGGGTCGTCGCTGCCCTGATCGCGGTGACCGCACTGGCCCTGACCGGCGCGGCCTGGCAATGGCAGTCCGCGAAGAACAAACTGCTCAACACGATCGCCGCGCTGGACCCCAACTCGAGTGACATCCGCGACCCCAACGGACAGTCGGGTGACGAGAACTTCCTGATCGTCGGGGTGGATAGCCGTATCGGAGCCAACGCCGAGGTGGGCGCCGGTGACACCACCGTCGTCGAAGGCGCCCGGGCGGACACCATCATGCTGGTGAACATCCCGGCCAACCGGAAGCGGGTCGTCGCTGTCTCGTTCCCGCGCGATCTGGCGATCACCCCGATGAACTGCCAGGCTTGGGACCCGGCGACCGGCAAGTACGGCCCGGTGTACGACCCGATCAACGGTGAGTGGAGCGATAACGAACGCCCCACCACCACCAAACTCAACTCCGCCTACGCCCTGGGCGGGCCCAAATGCCTGGTCAAGGTGATCCAGAAACTCTCCGGCCTGGCGATCAACCGCTTCATGGCGGTGGATTTCACCGGCTTCGAGAAAATGGTCGACGCCGTGGGTGGCGTCGAGGTGTGCAGCACAACGCCACTGGAGGATGCCGAACTCGGTGTCGTGCTGGCCACCGCGGGGCGCCAGAAACTCGACGGCCACACCGCGCTCAACTACGTGCGGGCCAGGTCCATCACCCGCGAGGACAACGGGGACTACGGCCGCATCAAGCGTCAGCAGATCTTCCTGTCTTCGCTGCTGCGTTCGTTGATCTCCTCGGAGACCCTGTTCGACATCGATCGACTCGACGACGTCGTCAACACCTTCATCGACGACAGCTATGTCGACAACGTCCAGACCCGCGACTTGGTCCGGTTGGGGCAGTCGCTGCAGGGCATCAATGCCGGCCGGATCACTTTCGTCACCATTCCGACCACCGGCCAGGCCGACGAAGAGGGCAACGAGGTTCCCCGCACCCAGGACGTGCGGGCACTGTTCGACGCGATCATCGACGACGAATCCCTGCCCGGCGAGAACGATCTCAACGAAACCCTCAGTCCGGTAACGGAAACCACGACCACCAGCAGCAGTTCGGAGTCCACTTCGGGAGACGCCTCGACCTCCACCGAATCCTCCACCGAGACGTCCACGACGGAAACCTCCGAAGAGGTCACCGCAACGACGACGACCACCGAGGAAGTCAAGGCCGTTGCCGCGGATCCCCGCGATGTCACCGTTCAGGTGGCCAACGCCACCGATCTGAGCGGTCTGGCCGAAGCGGCCACCGAAGAATTCAGTTCCTACGGCTTCGAGGTCTGGGAGCCGGATTACTACTCCGACTGGAGCAGCGTCTACCGGACCACCGTGTACTACTCACTGGGCAACGAGCAGGCCGCCGCCACCGTCGCCGAGACCTTGCCGGGTGCGCGGGTCGAGCGCATCAGCGGACTTGGCGAGGTGGTTCAGGTGGTGCTCGGCTCTGACTTCTCGTCGGTGAGGTACCCGCAGGCCAGCGGTACGGCTCTGACGGTCAGCGTCATCCACACCGGCGGAACCACTCCCACCCAGTTGCCGTCGGATCTGACCGTCATCAACGGCGCCGACGTCCGCTGCGATTGACGGGTTCACCCACCGTTCAGGTCTGGGCCCCGTTCCAGTCGTTCTGCGAACAGTAGGATCGGTGCATGCGCAACGCGTACCACGACCAGCTTGACGCGCTGAACAACCAATTGGCTGAGATGTGCCGTCTGGCGGGCGTCGCCATGGAACGCGCTACGCAGGCACTGCTGCAGGCCGATCTCGTCTTGGCCGAGCAGGTGATCGGCGACCACGAGCAGATCATGGCCTCCAGTGCTCGCGCCGAGGAGACCGCTTTCGTTCTCCTGGCCCTGCAGGCGCCGGTGGCCGGAGATCTGCGCGCGATCGTCAGTTCCATCCAGATCGTCGCCGACGTGGAACGCATGGGCGCGCTGGCACTGCACGTCGCGAAGATCGCCCGCCGCCGCCACCCGCAGCATGCGCTGCCCGAAGAGGTCAACGGCTACTTCGCCGAAATGGGCCGGCTGGCGGTGGACCTGGCAGACAGCGCACGCGACGTACTGCTGTCCCGGGACCCGGACAAGGCCCGCGAGATCCGCGAGGACGACGACGCCATGGATGACCTCCACCGGCACCTTTTCACCGTGATGATGGACCGCGAGTGGCGGCACGGAGTCGCCGCAGCTGTCGACGTGACGTTGCTGGGCCGGTTCTACGAACGCTTCGCCGACCACGCAGTAGAGATCTCGCGTCGGGTGATCTTCCAGGTGACCGGGCAGCTGCCGGTCGACGACGAGACCGCGACTATCTGAGTCGGCCTACCCGAACCGGCCGGAGATGTAGTCCTCGGTGGCCTTCTGGCTGGGGTTGGAGAAGATCGTGCCCGTGTCGTCGACCTCCACCAGCCGACCCGGCTTGCCGGTGGCCTCCAGGTTGAAGAAGGCCGTCTGATCGCTGACCCGTGCGGCCTGCTGCATGTTGTGGGTGACGATAACGATGGTGAAGTCACGTTTTAGTTCGGCGATCAAATCCTCGATCGCCAGCGTCGAAATCGGGTCCAGCGCCGAACAGGGCTCGTCCATCAGCAGCACATCGGGTTGTACCGCGATGGCGCGAGCGATGCACAACCGCTGCTGCTGGCCACCGGACAGACCGCCACCGGGCTTGTCAAGGCGGTCCTTGACCTCCTTCCATAGATTGGCCCCGCGTAGTGACCGCTCGGCGGTTTCGTCGAGAACCTTCCGGCTGCGGACACCCTGCAGCCTGAGACCGGCAACCACATTGTCGCGAATCGACATGGTGGGAAAGGGATTCGGCCGCTGGAACACCATGCCGATGGTCTTGCGCACGCTGACCGGGTCGACGCCGGCTCCGTAGATGTCCTCTCCGTCGAGGAGCACCGAGCCCTCGACCCTCCCGCCCGGGATCACTTCGTGCATCCGGTTCAGGGCGCGAAGCACCGTCGATTTGCCGCATCCGGACGGTCCGATGAAAGCAGTCACACTGCGCTGCGGAACGGCCAGGGTGACATCGGCGACGGCGTGGAAGGACCCGTAGTAGATGTTGAGGTCCTTGAGGTCGAATCGCTTGGTCATGTTTCTTTAAACCCGTTCTCTCAGGCGCGGTTTCGGTTGAGGTATCGATTGACGAAAGCGGCGGCTATGTAGAGCGAGGCGACGAGCAGGATGAGAGTCAAGGCCGCACCCCACACCCGCATTCGACCGGCGGCCTCCGGGTTGATCAGCTCGGTGTAGATCAACAGCGGCAGCGAGGCCATGTTCCCGCTGAACGCGTCGTAGTTGATCGAG
>CAZRFC010000177.1:0-8847 GCA_964598975.1 uncultured Mycobacterium sp.
TTCTCCCGGCCCACTTCGTGACGCACCTGGCGCGCGGCCTCGAGGAACGGCAGCGATTCGATGTCGCCGACGGTGCCGCCGATCTCGGTGATCACCACGTCGGGCCGGTTGCCGCGGCTGTCCGGCTTGGCCATCTCCACGATGCGGCGCTTGATCTCGTCGGTGATGTGCGGGATGACCTGCACGGTGTCACCGAGGTACTCGCCGCGCCGCTCCTTGGCGATGACGGTCGAATAGACCTGTCCCGTCGTCACATTGGCCGAGCCGGACAGGTCGCGGTCCAGGAAGCGTTCGTAGTGGCCCACGTCGAGGTCGGTCTCGGCGCCGTCCTCGGTGACGAACACCTCGCCGTGCTGGAACGGGTTCATCGTTCCGGGGTCGACGTTGAGGTACGGGTCGAGTTTCTGCATGGTGACCTGCAGGCCTCGGGAGATGAGCAACTGTCCGAGGCTGCTGGCCGTCAGACCCTTGCCCAACGAGGACACAACACCGCCGGTGACGAAGAGGTGCTTGGTAGCGGCCTGGGAATGCTTGCGCAATGCGGGCAAGAGTGGCCTCCGTGACGACGGCGCAGGGCTTTGTTGTACCGAGCCGATCAGCGCCGATCAGCTCCTGATCAACTCTGGTAGGTCTGGTTGGGGCCTGCCGACCCACGGAAACTCACCCTAACACCGACCCGGGCGGGGCGTGGCTGACACACCGGGACCGCTAGCGGACAGTCACCGAATCCGCGCCGTCCCCGATGCCGTACCTCCCCGGCGCGGAGCCGGCGATCAGGCTTTGCAGAGCGAGAATCGTGGTGATGCGGCCGGCTTCGGTGTCGATGTCGTCGACGGTTGTCACCGACCGGCCCAGTTCGCCGTCCCCCCGGGCCACGGCCAGTGCCGCGACCCCGGTCGCCGACCCGTCCCGGCCCGCCAGCACGACCCCGGACCCGTGCGGCGCCAGCGCGGCGGCGAAACGGGCCACCGTGAGGCCCTGGCTGCCGGCGTCATCGGCGAGGCCGCCACCGGTCACGACGACCGCGGTGTCCGCTGCATCGAAGGGATTGCCGTAGGTCAGGAACCCGGTGTCGCTCAGCGCGGTCAGCACGGCATTGCGCGACTCGTAGTCGACGGGTGCCACCATCGGGTCACGGTTGATCAGCAGTGCGATGCCGAGCAGATCGCCAGCCTGCGCGCTCGGGTCGGCCAGCGCGGGGTTGAGTTGGGCGCCCACCGGCACGATCGGCGAGTTGACCACCGAACGCAATTTCTCGGCGGAGTTGGCTTCGATGAACTCATTCGTCAGGGCGATGGTGCCAGCGACGGATCCGGCCGCCTCACCCACGAGCCGAGCGACCGCGTCCACGTCCGCGTCCTGCGCATCGGGCGCACGGAACAGCACCACCGACTTGCCGACCAGTGCATCGCGGACGATCCGGCCGGCCATCTGTGCGTTGAATTGGTCTGATAACGATAGCTTTTCGGCCAGCGCCTGATTCTCAGCCGTGAGCGTGCCGATCCGTCCATGCAGATACTCGTTATCCGCCCGTATCCCTGACGCAATCGGCTCGGGAAGTAGCTTGAGCCCTCCCACGATGCCGAGGACGAGTGCCAGGAAGACCGCCGAGAGCCAGACGATGCGCCGCCGCGCCGATCTCACGTCAGGGCATCCAGTTCTGCAGCCACTGCGAGAAGCGCTGCCAGTAGTTGGTGATCCATTCGATGATCGCGGTGTCGGACTGCGAGACCCACAGCGCGGCGATGACCGCAAGCAGCACCGCAAGCACGAGCAGCGCGATCGCACCACCGGAGATATGGCTGCGGTACAGCGTGGCAACGGCTTTCGCGTCGACCAGCTTTTCGCCGACCTTAAGGCGGGTCAGGAAGGCAGACGGGTTGCTCTGGGCGCGGTTGCGGTCGAAGAACTCACGGATGTTGGCCGACTGGCCGGCGGTGACGATCAGGGAGGCCCCGTGGTGGTCGACGAGCAGCAGTGCCAGATCGGTAGCCGAACCGGCCGCCGGGAAGGTCATCGCCCCGATACCGAGATCCTGAATCCGTTCCAGTCCGGATGCGTGGCCGTCAGCGTCGGCCGGCAGTACCACCTGTGCCCCGCAGCGCAGCACCTCCGCGCTCATCTGTTCGGGATTGCCGACGATGAGTTGCGGTCGGTAGCCGCAGTCGCGCAGCACGTCGGCCCCGCCGCCGACCCCGACCAACACCGGCTGGTACTCCTTGATGAACGGCTTGAGTGCCTTGAGGTCATCAGCGGCGCCGGGACCGTCGGCGACCACGACGACGTGGCGGCGGTAGACATCGACGTCGATCTCGGGGATCCCGATACCGTCGATGAGCAACGGGCTCTCGCTGCGGATGAACTCGATGGTGTTCCCGGCGAACGCCTCCAAGTGCGCGACGAGTCCGGTCTTCGCATCGTGCATCAGATCGGCGATCTCTTCATCGGTGCGTTCCACACCGTTGACCAGAAGCCGGTCGCCCGAGTACACCCCGCTGTCGTGCAGCCGGATCTTGGCGCCGTCCTTGATCTTCTTGAAGATCTCCGAGCCCGCGTTGTCGATCAGGATTATGTTGTTGGCGACGAGCACTTCGGGCCCGAGGTTGGGGTAGCGGCCGGAGATGGACGGCGATGCGTTCACCACGCCTGCCACCCCGGCGTCGACGAGGGCGTCGGCGGTCACCCGATCGAGATCGAGGATGTCCAACACAACGATGTCGCCGACCCCGACGCGACGCAGCAGTCGGTCGATGTCGCGGTCGACCCGGGCAGTCCCGATGACACCCGGACGTGAGGAGGATCGCGAAAGCAGCTTCATGGGAGCGATTCTGTCGGCGGCACCTGCTTTCAGCGGGTAGGCGCGCCGTAACATCAGCCCCAGAAGTAACTTTCTGTCACATCAGTAACAGTTGGGTTCAGGGTGTGTCGCGGTCTGACCGGGTCAGACTGCGGACCGCGGACCCCGGTCCGACTTGGTCAGACTGCGGACCGCGGACCCCGGTCCGACTTGGCGGCCGCCAGCAGTTCCCGAGCGTGTGCGCGGCCGGTGTCGGACTCGCCGAGCCCTGCGAGCATCCGGGCCAGTTCGCCGACCCGCTCCTCCTCGTCGAGTCGGCGCACCGAACTGGCGGGGCCGCTGCTATCCACGACGAGATGGGTGTCGGCATAGGCGGCGACCTGAGGAAGGTGCGTGACGACGATGACCTGCCGGGTTCCGGCAAGCCGGGCCAAGCGCCGCCCGATCTGCACCGCGGCGCGACCGCCTACCCCGGCATCGATTTCATCGAACACCATGGTGGTGCCCTCCGCCGTTGCGGCCAGCACCACCTCGAGCGCCAGCATGACCCGGGACAACTCGCCGCCGGAAGCGCTCTTGTTCAGCGGAAGCAGGTCGGTGCCACGGTGCGCGGTGAAGCCGAAGTCGACCTGGTCCACCCCCTCGGAGCCGGCATGGACCAGTTCACCCGACGGCAGCCGCAGCGGGGCGTCGTCGTCGGCGCGAGCAGCCATGGTCGAGACGGTTATGGTGAAGTGGGCGTTGGCCATCGCCAGCCCAGACAGCTCCTCAGTGACCGCGCGGGCCAGGCCGGTGGCGGCGCTGCGCCTTCCTTCGGAGAGCTCGACCGCGGCGGCAGCAACCTGATCGGCCAATTCCTCGACCCGCCGAGACAATGTCGACAGCGCTTCCTCCGAAACATCCAACTGGGCCAGCCTCCGTCGTGATTCGGCCGCCCAGCGCAGCACCCCGTCGACGTCGGCGGCGTACTTGCGGGTCAGGCTTCGCAGTTCGGCCTGGCGCGCCAGCCGGGTTTCCAGTGCGCTGGCGTCGGCCGGCAGCCCGGCCAGGTAATCGCCGAGTTCGGCGGCGACGTCGCCCACCACGTTGAGCACCTCGGTGAGCCGGCGGCCGAGGTCGGCCAGCGTGTCGTCGCCGCTGGATTCCAGCATCCACGACGCCCGCACCAAAGCGCCGGTGGCGTAATGGGTTTCGACGTCATCCTCAGTCCCCGACAACGCGGCCCGGGCGCCTGCGGCGGCTTCCCGCACCGCATCGAGTTCAGAGAGCCTGCGAATGTCGGCGACCAGGGCCTCGTCCTCGCCGGGTACCGGGTCGGCCGCCTCGATCTCGGTGAGGGCGAACTTGAGCCGGTCAGCCTCCTGCGCCAGTTCACGGGCGCGATTGGTCCGATCCACCAGGTCACGACGGGCCACCATCCATTCGTCGCGCAGTTTGCGGTAGCGCTCCACCGCGGCCGCCACACCGGCGAAGCGGTCGAGTGCGGCCCGTTGTTCGTCGGGACGCATCAGCCGCAGCTGGTCGTTCTGACCATGCAGGGTGAGCAGTCCGGTGGTGAAACCGGTGAGCGTCCGCGCCGGGACACTGCGGCCACCGAGGTAGGCGCGGGACGGACCGTCCTTGCTGACCGTTCGCAACGCGATGATGCTGCCGTCATCATCGCGTTCGGCGCCGGAGGATTCCAGGATCTCGTTGATCTCGGCGGCCGTGACGGGGTCGAGGTCTTCAGTGCCGAATCGTCCCTCCACCACCGCACGTCCAGACCCCGATCGAACTCGGGTGGCGTCGGCGCGGGCGCCGCCGAGCAGGTGCAGCCCGGTCACCACCATGGTTTTTCCGGTGCCGGTCTCGCCGGTCAGGACGGTCAGCCCCCGGTCGAACTCAGCGGTGGCAGAACTGATCGCCCCCAGCGATTCGATCCGGATCTCAGCGAGCATCTACTGCTCACGCCAACTGGTGACCGGCAGGCGGAACTTGCGCACCAGCCGGTCGGTGAACGGAGCACTGTCCAGTCGGACCCACTTCAGCGGTGACTGACATTTGGTGACCTGAAGCCGGGCGCCGGCCGGGACTGCCGCCTCGCGCCGCCCGTCGCACAGCACCAGCGCATCGGGATTGTCCGGGTCGACGTCCACGGTGATCACCGCGTTGGGATTGGTCACCATGGGCCGGGCGAACAACGCATGCGCATTGTTGGGCACCACGATGATGGCTTCGAGGTCCGGCCAGACGACCGGTCCGCCGGAGGAAAATGCGTAGGCGGTGGATCCGGTCGGGCTGGAGACCAGAACCCCGTCGCAACCGAACGCCGACACCGGCCGGCCGTCGATGGCCACCACCACGCCGAGTACGCCCTGGTGAGCACCCTTCTCCAGACTGGCCTCGTTGAGTGCCCACCCCCGCGACAGCACCTGGCCATCCACGCTGACCTCAACGTCCAGTGTCATCCGGTGCTCGATGCGGTAATCGCGGGCGACGACATGCTCGAGGATCAGGTCGATGGCCTCGGCCTCAGCCTCGGCCAGAAACCCGATGCGGCCGAGATTGACTCCGAGCACAGGTATCTCGGCGTTGCGGGCCAGTTCGGCGGCCCGCAGAAAGGTGCCATCGCCCCCGAGCACCAGGACCAGTTCGCAGCCTTCGGCGGCCTGCTCGTCACTGTCGACCACCTCGATGTCGGCACCGGTCGCGTGCAGCTCTTCCGGATCCAGATGCAGGTTGCCCCGGTCGACCGCCTCGCGGGACAGCAGACGCAAACGAATACCGTTCTCCCCCAATGCCTTACCCACACGTCGCGCGGTCTCGGTCGCCTCGTCGCGGCCCGGATGCACGATCAGCAGAATGGTCCTCGCGTTATCTGTCACGGTCATTGCGGCCCCTCCGCGACAGCCCGGCGCACCGCTGCTTCGAGATGCTCGCCGGTCAGCCCGTCCATGGTCTGGGCACGTAACCGTAGGAAGTATTCGACGTTTCCGGACGGCCCGGGCAGTGGGCTGGCCGTCGCCGCGACGGCCTGCCAACCGAGTTCGGCGGCACGGCGGGCGACTGCCAGGACCGCACCGGCGCGCAACTCGGGGTCGCTGACCACCCCGCCGGCGCCCACCTGGCTTCGCCCCACCTCGAATTGCGGCTTCACCATCGGAACGATATCGGCGTGCGGGCCCGCGCATGCGGTGAGTGCGGGCAGCACCGTCGCCAGCGAGATGAACGAGAGGTCGGCGACCACCAGGTCAACCGGCCCACCGATCGACGCGGCCGTCAGATCCCGGACGTTGGTGCGCTCGACGACGTGCACACGCGGGTCGGAGCGCAGCGACCAGGCCAACTGGCCGTAACCCACATCGACAGCCACCACCTCAGCGGCCCCCCGGTCCAGCAGCACCTCGGTGAATCCGCCGGTCGAGGCGCCGGCGTCCAAGGCACGGCGGTCCTGCACATCGAGGCCGAAGGCGTCCAGTGCGCCGATGAGTTTGTGGGCTCCCCGGGAGACCCAGGTGCGTTCGGTCGGACCCTCGACCGCGATCCTCGCGGTGACAGCGACGGCGGTCGCCGGCTTGGCGGCCGGCATGCCATCGACGGTCACCCGGCCGGCCCCGATCAGTTCGGCCGCCTGCTGCCGGGAACGTGCCAGTCCCCGGCGAACCAGTTCGGCGTCAACCCGGGCGCGCCGCGTCATGGGGCTGTTCAGCCCTTCTCGACCGATTCCAGTGCGTCGACCAGAATCTGATGTGCTTCCTCGAGGCGGCGGCCAACGGCATCGATATCGATGGTCCCGCCGTTCTCCTCGGTGGAGTCAGCCGACAAGGCCTCCGGATCGAGGCGTGGCAGGTCGGCCAGCACGGCCTCGACCTGGTCGCGAATCGCTTGGGGATCGGTGTTCATGTCGCCGTTCACGCTAGCGGATCGGTGTCCGACCGCTGCGGCCATCGGGCTCGGAAAGCAGCGACCAGCGTTGCAGCGCCGCGCGGGCGGTATCGTCACCGGCCTGCACCTGGAGGTCATGCCCCGACTCCTGGGCGTCCCAGATCGCGCGGGCGGTCGCCCGCACGACCGACAGTCCGTCGTCGCCGGGAGGCTGGCCGGTTGCGGTGACGATGACGGCGTCCGTCCCGACTTCGGTCTTCCAGGCCGGGTGGGCCGCGACCGCCAGCGTTTCGGCGTCCTCAAGCAGGCAGCGGAGGTCCTCGCCGATGTAGGTGGGTCGCTGCTCGCTCCGGGCGTGCACGGCATCGCGGGCGGTGTTGACTCCGGTGAGCACCATCAGGCTGGGCAGGTCGGCGGCATTGGCGCCGGCGATATCGGTGTCGAGCCGATCTCCGACCACCAGAGGGGCGCGGAAGTCGCCGCGGGCGAGCGCGTCGTACATGAGTCCCGGCGCCGGCTTGCCGGCCACCAGCGGCTCGGCCCCGGTTGCGGTGCGCAGCGCGGCGACCAGGGAACCGTTGCCGGGCACCAGTCCTCGTTCGGTGGGCAGGGTGGGGTCGAGATTCGAGGTAACCCACAACGCGCCCGACCGGATGGCCAGTGCCGCCTCGGCAAGCTCGGGCCAACCGATTCTCATGGACAGGCCTTGCACCACCGCGACCGGACCGTCGGCGAACAGTCGCACCGGTTGCAAGCCCACATCGGAGACCTCACCGGCCAGTGCCTCGGTTCCCACGACGAGAACCTTCGAGCCGGCCGGTATCCGTTGGCTCAGCAGCCTCGCGGCGCCCTGCGCACTAGTCACCACGTCACCCACAGCCGCAGTGAAGCCGAGCTCACCAAGATGTCGGGCCACCTCGGCCGCCGATCGGGTGGCGTTGTTGGTGACGAAGAGGGATCTGCCGTCGACCGCGCTGAGCGTTTGCACCGCGCCGGTGGTGGGAGCATGACCGCGGAACAGCGTGCCGTCCAGATCCAGCAGTAGAACGTCATGCCGTCGTGCAAGGCTTGACATGTCAGGCCAGCTCGTCGATGCGGTCTTCGGCGTCGGTGACACCGTCGACGTCGGCGGCCGCCGAATGCATGAACCATTGCAGGGCCTCGTCGTTGCGGCCCAGTGCCAGAAGCGTTTCGGCATAGGCGTAGAACAGCCGGGCCGGGGTGCCGCCGGTGCGAGTCGGATCCAGCGGAGGGGAACTGAGCACGGCCATGGCCTGCTCCAGATGGCCGAGGTCGGCGCGGGCACCGGCGGCAACGATACGCATCTCATCGGCGTCATCGCCGGTCAGTTGGGAGGCCTCGGCACTACGGGCCAGTTCGATGGCCCGCTCCGGGCGTCCGACACCGCGCTCACAATCGGCGATGAGCGGAAGCAACTGGGACTTGGAACCCATTCGGCGGGCGGCGCGGAATTCGGAGAGTGCTTGCGCCCAGTCCCCGCAGTGATAGGCGGCAATGCCGACGGCTTCCCGGATCGCCGCGATGCGCCCGGAACGGGTGCGGGCGGCCTGTGCGTGCGCCAAGGCGGCCTCGGGGTCCTCGTCGAGTAGTTCGCCGGCGGCGACCAGGTGGCGGGCCACCGTGTCGGCAGTGGCCTTGTCGAGGGTGAACAATTCGGCGCGGATCTCGGGGGCAAGTTGCTTTGCCTCGACAGTGGGCGGGATGACCGGCCCCTGCCGCTGTGACGAGTCCTCGCCGGCCTGCAGGTGCTGAGGCTGGGCTGGGCGGGCGCGTCCGGGCCCAGAGCGACGCGGCGCCGCGGAATTCTGCTGACGCCGACCACCCCTGGGCGGTCCGCCGGAACCGCGCATCGGCCGGCCGCCGGCCTCACCATTTCCTTTATCGACCATAGGATTTACAAGGATACGGGCCGCCTGTCGAATGAAGCCAATTCGGCACCCGTTCAACGGCGTCGCCCAGCCGCGATACGTCCCGGATTTACGCCGGCGCGGCGAAGTCGCGCAAATTCATCGACGAATTCGCGAGAGTATCCGGTATGTGAATTTCGAATTCAGAATAAAAAAGAAGTGCTGAAAGGGGGAACGCCCCCCGATTTCTCGGGGGGCGTTCCTAATTTGTGTTCGGCGGTGTCCTACTTTTCCACCCGTGGGGGTAGTATCATCGGC
>CAZRFC010000178.1:0-8843 GCA_964598975.1 uncultured Mycobacterium sp.
AATCCGGAATCCACCTCGCCCGAATTTTTCGCCGCCATCCGCGCGGCTGGGTATACCCGGGTCTCGCTGGGCATGCAGTCCGCATCGGCGCGGGTGCTGGCAGTCCTGGACCGGACCCATTCGCCCGGGCGCGCCGCGGCGGCCGCCCGGGAAGCTCTGGCTGCCGGCTTCGAGCACGTCAACCTCGACCTGATCTACGGCACGCCAGGGGAGTCCGACGCCGACCTGCTCGCTTCGGTGCGGGCCGCAACCGACGCCGGCGTCGACCACATCTCTGCCTACGCCCTGGTGGTCGAGGACGGTACGGCCCTGGCCCGCCGGGTGCGACACGGAGAGATCGCCGCGCCCGACGACGACGTGCTGGCGGACCGCTACCGGTTGATCGACCGCCACCTCTGCGCCGTGGGGATGCAGTGGTACGAGGTGTCCAACTGGAGTCGGCCCGGCGGCCAGTGCCGGCACAACGAGGGCTACTGGTCGGGTGGGAACTGGTGGGGCGCCGGACCGGGCGCACACGGGTACGTGGGCGACGTCCGGTGGTGGAATGTCAAGCACCCCAGGGCCTATGCCGAACTCCTGTCGAAGGGGGAGTCGGTAGCCGCCGACTTCGAGCGGATCGGGGTCCGCGAACGTCATCTCGAGGACGTGCTGCTCGGAATAAGGCTGCGTCGGGGGCTAGCCGTCGAGGTGCTGACTGAGACCGAACGGGAACGTGCCCGACGCGCCGTCGCTGACGGGATGCTGCGCGAGGAGTCCGAGCGACTCGTTCTCACCGACCGCGGCCGACTGTTGGCCGACGCAGTGGTGCGTGACCTTCTCGACGACTAAGCCCTGGACATGAAGCAGGGCCGCGAGGCGCTTAGGGGAGCGTCCTCGCGGCCCTGCCGGGGAGGGGCTAGTCGATGGCGAGCAGTGGGGGCATCGGCCCCGATCCGAACGGGCCCGGCGCGATCAGGAACTGTTGCGCACCCAAGGGATTCGGTGTGGCCACAATCGCGGCGTGGCCGTTGCGGGTGCATACCGAGGCAGGGCCGTTGTCGTTGCAGTTCGCACTCGACGCGGCGCCGGCCGCCGGGGCGAGGATGGTGGCCGCCGCCGCGCCTGCCAGGAAGACCGGGGCGAATTTCTTGATGGCCATGGTTGTCGTCCTTTCTGTTGTGGGCGGTGAAAACCTCACCGGGAGTGATGTTTTCGGTTCGCTCGCCCTATGCTTCGATCGTAGAAGCGCTCTGCGCCGAGGTCACGATCTTCATAGGGAAGACATACGATTTGCGATTTGTGCTTCGTGCGTAAGGTTCAGCACCTGGTCATCGGCCATGTCGTAGAACAGCCCGGAGACCGTCAGCATCCCCTGTTCCCGCAGTTCCCGGACCAGGGGATGCTGGGCCAGGATCTCGGTCTGGACAGCGACGTTGACGACGCCGAGCTGGTCGGCGGCGGTCAGTCCCCGCTGGGCTGCGCACCGTGCCAGAGGGTGTTCACCACCCCGATAGACAGCTCGGGTGGTCTCGGCATGGATCAGCCAGGTCTTCACTCGCCGGTCCGGTTCAGGACGGCCCACGTCGTCCAGGACGGTTTTCATGGCACTGCAGTCCGAGTGGCCGCACACGACGATTGAGTCGACCTCGAGTTCCTTCACCGCATAGGCGATCGCCGCTTCGATGGACGGGTCGAATTGCCCTGCGGGAACGAGATTCCCGATATTGCGAACGATGAACAACTCACCGGGATCGCTGCCCATGATCGCGTTCGGGAAGATCTTCGGGTCGGTGCAGGTGATGAACAGTGTCCGCGGCCGCTCCAGCCTTGCGGAAGGCGGACCCGTCCGGACCTGGTGGCGCGCTGCCGCGGAGTGCTCGACGGACACCGATCCGCCGGCGGCCTCATGCTGACGTTGCCAGGCGTCGATGAATTCCTTGGCGGCGTGATCCATGAAATTCACCGACATCCTGATGGTCACCGTTGTCCCGCCGGGAATCTCGGCCAGTGCCCGGTGCAGTCGAGGCAATGACAGGAAGGTGCATGATCCCTCCACATCGACGCGCCACCCACCGTCGGGTTCGGGCCCTGCCACGACGTTGGTGCGCGCCAGTCGCCACAGCGTCAGCAGAACCGACACCGCCAGGCCCAACAGAACGCCGTTGAGCAGATTAAGGAAGATGACGCCGCCGATGGTGGCGAGGTAGATCGCGATATCGCCGGTCCGACGCGCCGTCTTGATGTGGGTGATCTTGACCAGCTGCACCCCGATGACGATCAGCAGACCGGCCAGTGCAGCCGTCGGAATCTTCTCCGCGAGTCCAGCGAAGGGGATCGCGAAGACCAGAACCCACAGACCGTGCAGCATGCTCGAGGCGCGGGTCCGCGCGCCGGCGGTCACGTTGGCCGAACTGCGGACGATGACCCCGGTGATCGGCAAGCCACCGATCGCGCCGGACACCGCGTTCGCCGCGCCCTGTCCCACCAGTTCGCGGTCGAGATTGCTTCGGACGCCGGGCCGCATCCGGTCGACCGCGACGGCCGTGAGGAGGCTTTCCACGCTCGCGATCAAGGCCACGGTGAGCACTCCGGCGGCGAATGCGCCCCACTTGCCCTCAGGCAGTCCCGGGAGTTGCAGAGCATCCATCAGTGAACCGTTCAACTCGATTCGCGGTACGTCCACCGCAGCCACCAGCGAGGCGACGGTGGCGACCGCGATCGCGACCAGTGGACCGGGGATCTTGCTCAGGGCGGGCGGTACCCGACGCCAGGCCATGAGGATGACGATCACCAGCAGGCCCAGTAACATCCCGGCGCCGTCGGCCTCGGACAGGTGCAGTGGCAGATCGGCGATGTTGTGCCAAGCCGAACTGTGCGACTCGCCGCCGAGTAACACATGCACCTGCTGCAGGGCGATGGTGATGCCGATACCCGCGAGCATCGCGTGCACGACCATTGGTGAGATGGCCAGCGCGGCCCGGCCCACCTTGCTGAGGCCGAACAGGATCTGCAGCAGGCCCGCGCAGAGGGTGATCGCACAGGTGACCTTCCAGCCGAATTCGGCGATCAGTCCGGCGACGATCACGGTCAGTCCGGCGGCCGGGCCGCTGACCTGCAGTGGCGAGCCACCCAACGCGCCGGCCAGCAGTCCGCCGACGATGGCTGCGATCAGGCCGGCCAGTGGTGGCGCGTCGGAGGCCACCGCGATGCCCAGCGACAGCGGCAAGGCGACCAGGAACACCACCAACGAGGCCGGCACGTCGTAGCGCAGGATCGTCGAGACGAGGTTGTCTGGGCGGGAAGGGATCTCGGTCGTGGGTGCCGCCGCAGCGGTTGCAAGGTCGGTCATGTGGCCGAGGTTAGGGACGACCTATGGCCGCGCCAAGGTTCGTCGGCACACACATAGAAAACCCATACCGAATCCCATGACCGTTGAAATATGACCAAATTGTGACGCACAGGTCCTGCCGATAGTGCTCAGGCGCAACGCTTTTGAGGGGCCCCGGTAGGGGCATCGGCGAAAGATATGAAACTCATATGCCGTTCATGACATCTGCAAAACGGTTGCCGACAATTATCGTATGAACGTGTCGGTCTCTCCCCGTACCCCCCGCCAGCGGCCGGCGATCCTCGGCCAGCTTCCGCGTATCACCCGCGCCGACGGATCTCCTATCCGCGTGCTGCTCGTCGACGACGAACCAGCCTTGACGAACCTCCTCAAGATGGCACTGCACTACGAGGGCTGGCAGATCGAGGTGGCCCGTGACGGAGAAGAGGCGCTGGCCAAATTCACCGACTTCGCCCCGGACCTGCTGGTCCTCGACATCATGCTGCCCGACATCGACGGCCTGCAGGTCCTCAAGACGATCCGGGAGTCGGAGGTCTACACACCCACCCTCATGCTCACCGCGCGGGATTCGGTGCTCGACCGGGTCAACGGTCTGTCCGCCGGCGCCGACGACTACCTCACCAAGCCATTCAGCCTGGAGGAGCTCGTGGCGCGGTTGCGTGGGCTTCTGCGTCGCTCCAAAGCCATGGCGGCGCCCGAGGACGAGGTACTCACTGTCGGCGACCTGATTCTCGACGGCGCCAGCCGTGAGGTCACCCGGGACGGTGAGCCGATCACGCTCACCGTCACCGAGTTCGAGTTGCTGCGGTACCTGATGCGCAACCCGCGCCGGGCGATCAATCGGGCCGAGATCCTCGACCGCGTCTGGAACTATGGCTTCGGTGGCAAATCCAGCGTCGTCGACCTCTATATCTCCTATCTCCGTCGCAAGATCGACACTGGGCGGGAGCCGATGATCCACACCGTGCGGGGAGTTGGGTACATGTTGCGACCACCCCAGTGACGGCCACACGATGAACCTTCTGCGGCAACTGGTGATTGGCGTCTCCGCAGTCGTCAGCACCGCCGTGATGGGTGTTGGGGCGGCAGCCGTGATGAGCCTTCGCAACGAAGTGGTGAGCCTGTCCGACGCCCAGGTATCCAACTCGTTGGCCGCGTTCGGGTACTCCTACGCCAAGGCCCGGCGAGGGGAGATCATCACATTCCCGGGCCAGGCGCCGGGAACCGTGATCGCTCTGCTCAGCGAGGGTTCGCCTGTTCTCAGCGCTTCATTCGGCTACGGCGAGCCCACCCCCGCGCCACCTGACGCGCTCGTTGCCCTGGGGTCGATCACCTGGGAGACCGGCGATCCGGTAACGGTCGACCTGGGTGAGTTGGGACCGCATCGGGTCGGTAGCCGCGACCTCGGCGGCGGCGAACGTCTGGTGTCGGCCGTCTCGCTGGAGGACGCCCACCGGACGCTGAAGCACAACACCCTCATCGTGGTGGGGTTGGTGCTGCTCGCACTGGTGGCGACGGCGGCCGGAACGGTGGCGGTCGTGCGGTACGCGTTACGTCCGCTGCGCCGGGTCGCGGCGATCGCCGGGCAGGTGGCCTCTCAGCCACTGGAGGTCTCCGAGGGTCGAATAACAGCCCGGGTCGACGACCGGGACACCAACCCGGAGACCGAAGTCGGCATCGTCGGACACACCCTGAACCAGATGCTGGACCACGTGGATTCGGCGTTGACCGGGATGGCCGACTCCGACCGGCGGATGAAGCAGTTCCTCACCGACGCCAGCCACGAACTGCGGACCCCGCTGGCGGCCATCCTGGGCTACGCCGAACTCACCCGGCAGGAAAGCGCGGTGTTGCCGCCGATGACGGAGTACGCGCTGGAACGCATCGAGGCCGAGTCTCGGCGGATGTCGACCCTGGTGTCCGACCTGCTCCTGTTGTCCCGGCTCGACGAGGGACAGGATCTGGAACTCGAGCACCTCGACATGTGTGACCTGGTGGCCGATGCCGTCAACGATGCGACTGTCACCGCGCCCGGTCACCGATTTGTCAGCGACCTGCCCGAACATCCGGTGGCCGTCCGCGGTGACCGTGTCCGGTTGGAGCAACTGGTCGCCAATCTGCTCGCCAACGCCGGTATCCACACCCCGCCGGGGACCACCGTCACCGCGTCGGTCATCGACCACGGGCCGGCGGCGATGGAATTGAAGGTGGCCGATAACGGTCCCGGGATCCCGGCCTCGATCATGCCGAACCTATTCGGTCGATTCGTGCGCGCCGATAAGGCGCGGTCCCGGGAAATGGGTTCGAGCGGACTTGGTCTGGCGATCGTTGCTTCGATCGTCGAGGCACATGGCGGCACGGTGACAGTGGAGTCTGTTCCCGGCCGAACGGTGTTCACCGTGTTGCTGCCCGCACTCAGATAACAGCACATCTTTGTATACGATATGAACTTCGCGAGTTAAGAATCGTACGTAAGTAGGCTGGTGGCATCAGCCCCACAGGTGAATCCTCAACCGCCGGTGGAGCTTCCGACACAGAAAGGAAGCACCTAACACCATGAGCGCCACCACCTCCACCACCAGGAAGCTGTTTGCATCGCTGATCGCCGCAGCCGCCGCGGCCGCCGCCATCGCCACCGCGCCGGCCGCCGCTGCCAACGCCAACCCGTCCAACTGCCGGGAGAGTGGCGGCGCCCGAGTCTGCCAGAAGCAGGGCCACTCATCGCTCCACGCCAAGCCGACCCCGCGCAACCCCAATGGCACGCTGTTCAGCTCGCCCTGGCTGCCCGGGTACGGCAAGGGGATCCTCCCGCCGTTGATCGCGCTGGACTGACCCGGACGCGGCGCGGCACACTGTGCCCGTGTCCGAGCAGGCCCCACGGGTGATATCCAGGCTGGCCCGCCCAGCGCCGGTATGGGTGATCGCGGCCTTGATGGTTGCCTTTGCCCTCGTCGGCAGCACGCTGCGGTCCGCGGTCTACGACAGCACCGCGCTATCGACGGCTGGCACCGTGTTCGCCGGAATCTTCGTGCAGGCCTTGCCGTTTCTTGCGCTCGGCGTGGTGCTGAGCGCTCTGTTGGCAACTTTCGTGACGCCGGACCGGTTGTCCCACTGGCTGCCTAGCCGCCCCTCGGCGGCCGTGGTCACGGCGGCAGTGGGAGGCGCTGCTCTTCCCGGTTGTGAGTGTGGATCGGTACCGCTGGCCCGCCGTCTATTCGGCGAGGGCGCCTTGGGTGCGGCTGCGCTGACCTTCATGCTGGCCGCGCCGGCGATCAACCCGATCGTGGTGGTCTCCACGGTGGTGGCCTTTCCCGGTATGCCGGAGATGGTCGGGGCCAGGGTGGGAGCGTCGCTGCTGACCGCGATCATCATGGGGTTGGCGTGGTCGCGGTGGGGGCGCAGTGAATGGATCACCAGGCGGCTGCCGACAACCGGCGCAAGTGAAGGGCCCCGGTGGCGGGTCTTCACCGAGACTGCTCGGCATGACTTTCTCACCGCCGCGTCTTATCTGGTGGTCGGCGCTACCGCTGCGGCGGCGATGCACGTTCTGGTGCCCCAGTGGGTCTTCGAGCGCCTTGCCGGTCAGCTGCTGATCGGCGTTGTGGTGATGGCTTTTCTCGCCGTGGTGCTGGCGCTGTGCTCCGAAGGCGATGCGTTCGTCGCTGCCAGCCTGACGATGGTCCCGCTGGTTCCCCGGCTTGTCTTCCTCGTCGTGGGCCCCGCGATCGATATCAAGCTGTTCGCCATGCAGTCCGGGATCTTTGGCCGGGCTTTCGCTATCCGGTTTGCGCCGGCGACCTTCCTGGTCGCCACCGTGGTGGCCACGTTGGTGGGTGTCCTCACCTTGGGCGGTGCGGGGTGAGCAGGGAGTCCGAGAACACCATGCTCCTGCTGATAGGCATGGCCACGGCAATGATCACGGGATCCGGTGCGTTCACCCGCTATGTCAAGCCAGCGCTGGAGTCCTGGCTGTATTTGACCGCGGCGGTGCTCATCGGTCTTGCTCTGGTGACGATCATCGGAGACATCCGGCGTCACGCCGATTCGCCAGATCATGACGGGCACGACGGACATGAGGGGCATTCGCATTCCAACCGGGCGGTGTGGCTGCTGTTCATCCCGGTCGTGTTGCTGGTCTACATCACACCGCCGGCGTTGCGCCCACAGGCCAGCGTGCCCAGCATCAGCGCCGTATCGGCTGATGCGATCCGGAGGCCTTTTCCACCCTTGCCTCCGGGGCGTGCACCGGAAGTGTCGGTGCCCGACTTGATGATCCGGGGGGTCCAGGACTCGGCGGGCACCTTGGACGGGAGGCTGATCACTGTGATCGGCTTCACTGTTCGAGCTGGTGAGGCCGTGGATCTAGGCAGGTTCTCGGTCTTGTGCTGCGCCGCCGATGCCCGGTTGGCGCGGGTCCGCCTCTCGGGACCAGCGGCGGCCGTGGCTGCCGGGCTTCCCGAGCACACCTGGGTAAGAGTGGAAGGGATGGTCCGCCCGGGCGCACCGGGGGAACCAGTCCTGGGAATACCGATCGTGGAAGTAGCGGACGTCACCCAGATCGAGGCGCCGGCGAACGTCTACTCCTGAGTCGCGCACGGTTCACGCCCGGTCACGCCGACGCGGGCAACTTCTCACGATTTGCTCGGTTGCCCTGTTTAGCGACGCCGAAGGTGACGATCGTTTTGATCAACTGAAGGAGGTCGGCGCTTGGCCTTTGTCCATCGCCGGACGCGACGAACCACGAGTGAGTCCCATCGGACTGCACTTCTCGCCGAATCTGGATTGCGGAAACAGGTTCGGAAAACACGTCCGCTCGGGAAGCGGGGCCGTCGCCGGCCCGTCGGACGATCTGCGCCTGCAGGGCGTTGCCATCCGTCCGGCGCACCGCAATGGCCCACTGGGATTTCCGCACCTCGATCTTTGCGGTGGGAAGCGGGCCGGTCGAGCCGACCTGGATCACCCCATTGAGAAGCGGAACCGTGAGAAAGACTGTGCCGCAGCGCAGTTGATCTACCTCGCCGGCGATGACTGCCGGCAAGGCGACCCACCCGGGGGTACTAGTGCTCGTGTACGTGGCCGCCGTGCTGGAAGTGCCGGTGTCCGTCGTGGATGTGGTCGACATGGTCTTCGTGGAGCACCTTCTCGCAGTCGTCATTCACGGTATGCGTGCCCTCATGCTCGGCGTGGATCTTGGCTTCGCGGTGGTGTTCGCCGTCGTGGATGTGGTCGACGTGATCTCCGTGTACGACCGTCTCGTGGCCGTCTCCGGGAAGGTGCTCGTGATGGTGGGGTTCGCTGTGTTGGCCGGGTGCCATTTGGTTCTTACTTCGGGTGGAGTGAAGTTCAACCTAACGATAATGAAAACCGTTGTCAATAAGCTGGTGATCTTTGCGCTGGTAGCACTCGCCGGGTTCCTCTGCTAATCCCGCTGCTGGAAGGCCGTAAAATGGCGTCAGACCCTGGAGGTGAGACTTCAGACTCGGAGGTGAGAAGAGTGGGAAGTGCGGATGACCGC
>CAZRFC010000179.1:0-4210 GCA_964598975.1 uncultured Mycobacterium sp.
TCCGGGGCCGAGGATGACGGGGGCGTGGTGCCCGTCTGGGGCTGGGCAGCCGGGGTCTGGGGCGTCGGGCCCGGCCCGGACTGCGGCTTGTCCGGCTTGTCGAACTTGCCGGTGAAGATCGAGTCGTCTCCGTCGAGGAGATGCTTGGTCAGCGCGGCGCGCGGTGTCATTCCCCGCAGCTTCTGCAGCTCCGACAGCGGCTCCCGCAGGTCGTCGAACTCCGGGCCGAGGTCCTCCCGCAGCTGGTTGGTCGCCCCGCTGATGTAGTCCCGGGCCTGGCGCACCGCCCCGGCCGTCCACCGGATCGCACCAGGCAGCCGCTCCGGTCCCAGGATCACCAGCCCGGCGATCACCAGGACCAGCATCTCGCCCCAGCCGACGTTGGCGAACATCGCTTAGGTGCTGTCGTCGGAGCCGGGCGTCACGGTCAGTGTGACCCGGCGACCGTCCCGGACCACCTCGATCGGGGCCGGCTCTCCGATCTTGAGTTGCCGGACGGCGACGACGAACTCGTCGGCGTCGGCGACCTCCCGGTCACCCACCTTGACGACGACATCGTTTTCCAGGATGCCGGCCCGTTCGGCGGGACCGCCCGCGTTGACGTTGGCGATCTGCGCTCCCTTGGCGACGTCGTTGCTGACCGACCGGGCGGACAGGCCCAGGGTCGGATGCGCGACCTTGCCGCTCTGGATCAGGGTCTCGACCACCCGCTTGACCTCGTTGACCGGGATCGCGAAGCCCAGACCGCTGGCACTGTCCGACAGCGACTTGCCCGCGGTGTTGATGCCGATCACCTCGGCGTTCATGTTGATCAGCGGGCCGCCGGAGTTGCCGTGGTTGATCGAGGCGTCGGTCTGCACGCCGTCGATGACGGTGTCGGTGTCCGACCCTTCGCCGGACAGCGGCACCGGCCGATTCAGCGCACTGATGATGCCGCTGGTGACCGTGCTGCGCAGGCCCAGTGGGGCGCCGACCGCCACGACTTCCTCGCCGACTTTGAGCTTGTCGGAGTCGCCCAGGCGGGCCACGCTGAGGTTGTCGACGTTGTCGACCTTCAGCACGGCGAGGTCGGTCTTGGGGTCGCGGCCGACGAGGTTCGCAGGCACCTCCGTGCCGTCGTTGAACACCACCGTCATCTTGAACTTGCCCGGGGTGGCGGCCGCCTCGGAGATGACGTGGTTGTTGGTGACGACGTAGCCGCGGCCGTCGACCACCACTCCGGAGCCCTGGGAGCCCGTGTCGTCGCTCTTGGTTTCGATGGTGACCACCGAATCGGCCACCGAGGCCGCCACCTGGGCGAACCGACCGGGGGGCAGATCGCCGGTGTCCGAGGTCTGCAACGTGACCTTCGAGGTGGTGAACGCTTCGACGACTTCGGCGGTCTTGCGGCCGACCCAGCCGCCCACCATGCCGATCAGCAGCGCTGTGATACCGAGAACCGCCAGCGCGACGTAGGACACCCGGCCGCCGAAGAGCACCTCCCGCACGCCCAGTTTGCCGGGCGGCGGGCCGATGATGACGGGGGCCGGCCGTTCCAGCGCCGGGGTGCCCAGCGCGACTCCGGCGGCGGGGTCGCGCCAAGGATCGTCGGGCTCGACGTCCTCGTCGCGGGCGTCCAGTGCGCCGGCATCGGCCGGATGGCGCTGCAGCGACTCGCCGCCGGGGTACGGACGGCTGAAGGCTTCCTGAAGGACCGGGTCGGTCTTCTTCGCGGCGGGTGAGAAGTTCTCCGACCCGCGATACCGCGCCGGGCGAAGCTCTTCGGCGACGAACGAACCGTCGACCCCGTCGGGGCGCCCGAACGTCCGGACCGACTCAGGGTCGACCGGGGGACGCGAGACGGGCCGGGGCGCCAGCCGGGGGGCGCTGCCGGAGCTGTCGTTGTTGGAGCTCAATTCAACCTCGAATCTGAAACGCTCGGCAGCGGGGCACGACCTGCCGGCCTGCGCTGCCCGGTGTTGGACTTCACCCTACCGGCGCTTGCGCCAGCCACGTGGTGTGCCGGGCCCGTCCGGACCGCCGAAATCGCCGCCGGTCGGGGGCTCCGGTTCATCGGGGGTGGACTGCGGAATCTGGGACAACAACCCCATCAGGGTGCTGGGCATCGTGACCGGACGGGAGTCGCGCAGCGCGGCACGGGCCTGCCCTTGGGCGTCCACTTCGGCGGAACACTGCGGGCACTGGCGAAGGTGGTTGGCGGCCCGCAGATGGGCCTTCATCGGCAGTTCACCGTCCACATAGGCGGCGACGGCCTCAATGGCGAGGTGGTCGGTGGAGGTGAAGCGTGGCGGCGCGTTGAGCGCCGCCTGATCCACCGACACGAAGTTCGACGGCAGCCAACCCAGGGCGCGACGGAATACGTGTCCCGGATCAACCATCGTCAGCGCTCCCTTCCACCTCCGCCGCTCATTGCTGTCACTCAATGTAGCGCGACGACCTGCGTCAGGCGGGCTCCGCCGCAGCCTGGCCACGCGCGGCCAGGTAATCCCGCAACGCCTGCCGGCCGCGGTGGATGCGGCTTCGCACGGTGCCGAGCTTGACGCCGAGGGTGGCGCCGATTTCCTCGTAGGAAAGACCCTCGATATCGCACAGGACCACCGCAGCGCGAAACTCCGCAGGTAGCGAGTCCAGCGCGGCCTGCAGGTCCGGGCCCAGCCGGGAGTCGTGGTAGATCTGCTCGGGGTTGGGCTGGTCGGACGGCACCCGGTCGTAGTCCTCGGGCAGTGCGTCCATCCGGATGCGTCCGCGCCGGCGCACCATGTCCAGGAACAGGTTGGTGGTGATGCGGTGCAGCCAGCCTTCAAAGGTGCCGGGCTGGTAGTTCTGCAGCGAACGGAACACCCGGATGAAGGTCTCCTGGGTGAGGTCCTCGGCGTCGTGCTGGTTGCCGGAGAGACGGTAGGCGAGCCGGTAGACGCGGTCGGCGTGCTGACGCACCAACTCGTCCCAGGACGGCATGGCCGTCCGGTCGCCGGTGGCGTCGAACGCCGCGGTGCCCTGCAGTTCGTCGGACGGCTCCACCCAGCCGACATCACCCTCGGAGGCGAGAGGCGACATGCTTGTCGGCGCCGTCAGTGTTGTGCTCGTCGGATCCTCCTGAAGTCGTTGCGCCGACGGACAGGTGCCGACGAGCGCTTCAACGGAGACAACAGCCTCGGTTTCCGGGGTATTCCCCGCCCAGCCGCTACGGCTTCTCATGCGGATCAGCTTTCCGTATCGCAGTGTGCGAACCATGTGAGCAAACTAGATGTTATCTGAGAGCCGCGGCCTTAACCAGCCCTTAACAGGCATAACGTCAGGAATCGGTCATTTCTGAGCAATTTTTTTAGATTAGCTCATCGGCCTGATCCGCCGGCGCGCGGCGAACTGGCGCGTCGGCCCACGTGGGAGCGCTGTTGCTCTACGCTGCTCACATGTCCACGACCGAGGAACCGGCGGTGAGCCGGGCTGAGCGGATCCTCGCCCACGCCGAGGATTCGATCTCGGAGGACGCCATCGTCACCGCGGCCCGGGAACGCGCCGTGGACGCAGGCGCAGGGGCAGTGACTCCCGCCGCCGGTGCCCTGCTGGGACTGCTGGCCCGGCTTTCGGGTGGGCGGGCCGTCGTGGAGGTCGGTACCGGCGCGGGCGTGAGCGGCCTGTGGCTGCTGTCGGGAATGCGTGACGATGGGGTGCTCACCACAATCGACATCGAGCCCGAACATCAACGGCTGGCCAAACAGGCCTTCACCGAGGCCGGCATCGGACCGGGCCGAACCCGTCTGATCGCGGGCCGTGCACAGGAAGTTCTGACCAGGCTGGCTGATGAGTCCTACGACCTGGTGTTCTTCGACGCGGCCCCAGGCGATCAGGCGCATTTCGTCGCCGAGGGCGTCCGGTTGCTGCGCCCGGGCGGGGTCATGGTGGTTCACCATGCAGCCCTCGATGGCCGCGCGGGCGACCCGGCGGCCCACGACAGCGACGTCACCGCGGTCCGGGAGGCCGCTCGGCTGATCGCCGAGGACGAGCGGTTCACCCCGGTGATGGTTCCACTGGGCGACGGCATTCTGGTGGCGGTGCGCGACTGAGGAAAGCCGCCCTCCGGCCTGCTTCAGTCGAACGTCAGCTGGATCAGGGAGCAGTCATCCTCGAAGTCGCCGGTGGGCGACAGCGCCCTCAGGTCTTCGACGAGGCCGTCCAGGGTCCAGTTCGGTGATGCGGACAGCCGCGC
>CAZRFC010000179.1:4220-8802 GCA_964598975.1 uncultured Mycobacterium sp.
CGCGGCGTCGTCGCGCGACGCGGCCGCGGGCCGGGGGGCAGTTCGTGGGCCCCGTCGCTGAAGATGAGGATCCGGCAACCAGGTGGCACTTCGTAGCTGCTGGAGGCGAAATCGGCGTCTGCGAACATTCCGACAGGTGTTGCCGCAGTGGACAACTCGGTGATCACAGCAGCCCCGTCGCCGCTGGGAGGGAAGGTGAGCGCGGGCGGGGCGCCGGCGCTGACGTAGCGGAGGACCCGGGTGGATGCCTGGTAGACGCCGTACCAGATCGTGAAGTAGTGGCTGCCCTGCTCGTCCATCTGGAACAGCTGATTCAGTTCTTCGAGTACCGCCTCCGGGGACACCATGGTCTCGATGCCCAGAGATCCCGAGCGCAGCATGTTGTGCACCGAGACCGAAAGCAGGGCGGGTTCGATGCCATGGCCGGAGACGTCGATCAGATAGACCAGGAGATGGTCGTCGTCGATCCAGGTGTAGTCGAAACTGTCGCCACCGAGTTCCCGCGAGGGCAGGTACCGCGACTCCACCTGTACCGCTCCGGTGAGGCCGCGCGGCATGATCGAGGCCATGTAGTCGGCGGCACTGTTCAATTCGGCCGCCAATCGGTCGCTCTGCTGCTGCAGGCGTTGCGCCAGAGCGCGGTTCCGTTCGTCGCTCACCGCAAGCTGTTCTCGAGCCTGCACCTCGGCAGTGATATCAGCGATCTGCGTGACGAATGTCTCCACCTGTCCGTTTTCGTCCCGCACGCAACTCACCGCCACATCGGCCCAGACCCGGCGACCGTCGGCGTGCAGATACTGCTTGACGATCCGGTAGGAGTCCCGGCTGCCGGCGAACACCTCCTGGCGTTCGGCCTCGCCGACCTCCAGATAGCCCGGCGTGGTGACCTCCTGCCATGTCTTGCCGATCAACGTCTCCGCGTCGTAGCCGAGGAGGTCGCACAGCGCGGGGTTGACCTCCAGGAAGGACCCGTCGGGGGCCAGTAGGCACATCCCGATCGCGGAGGTGTCCATCGACCGGCGGTAGCGGGCGTCGGCGATGGCCTGACGGCGACGCGCCTCCTCGGCCGCCTGTTGGGCGGCGACCTCCTCGTCGATCAGACGCAGCGCGGCGGTGAAACCGTCGGGTTGGCCGGCCGCGTCGTGGAAGGGCTTGGCGTGCAGGTGGGTCCAGTGGATCTCGCCGTCCACCGCCCGCACCCGGACGCGCTGCTGAAGCACGCCGCCGTCGGAGAGCGTCGCGAGTCCGGTCTCGATGGCGGAGAAATCGTCGCCGGCCAGGACCTCCCGTACTTCACGCCCGATCCAATAGTCGGGCGGCGCCCCCAGCACCTCCTGGACGGACGGGGAGACCCAGACGAACTTGTCGTCTCGAACGTGGGTGACCACGTCGCCGGCGTTCTCGGCCAGCAGCCGATACTGCTGCGTCGCTTCGATGGTGGGGGTGACGTCGGAGATCTGGGCGACCAGGCTCTCCGCCCGCCCTTCCTCGTCGCGCACACAACTCACCGAAAGGTCGCCCCAGATCCGGCGACCATCGGCGCCGATGTACTGCTTGAGCATCCGGTAGGCGTCGATTCGGCCTTCCACCAAGTCGGCGACGTTCCTCAGATCCGCTTCCAGATACTCCGGTGCGGTCAACTCCTGCCACGTCATTGTCACCAACGTCTCGGCGGCGTAGTCGAACAGGTCGCACATCGCGGCGTTGACCTCCATCAGGCGGCCGTCAGGGGCGGCGATGCACATGGCAATGGCGGAGTTGTCCATCGACTCGCGGAAGCGTGCATCGGCCCTGGCTTGTTGTCGCCGAGCCTGATTCGCCTGCTGCTCGGCGGCCACTTCGTCGTCGATCAGCCGGAACGAGGAGGTGAAACCATCCTGGCGACCATCGCTGTCGTAGAAGGGCTTGGAGTGGATGTGTATCCAGTGGGTGACCCCGTCCGCCCCGATCACCCGGGCACGTTCTTGGACTTCGTTGCCGGCGGCCAGGGCCTCGACCTGGCGGTCATGGGCCGCCCGGTCCTCGGCGGGAACGGCGTCGCGCATATCCCGGCCCACCCAGTGCCGAGGCGGTGCGCCCAGCACGCTCTCGATGGAGGGCGAGACCCACACGACCCGCCCGTCCCGGGCGTGGAAGACGGCGTCACTGGAGTTCTCGGCAATCAGGCGGAACTTGAGTTCCGATTCCGCTATTCGCTGCATGGTCTGGAAGCGGTCGGTGACGTCGCGCCAGGTGAGGCAGAGCAGATCAACCCCGGCACGGGTCACTTGGATGTCGTAGCGGCGGGCGTCGTCGAGGATCTCATTGAAGAACGGGTAGTCCGCCAGGATGACCGGCTCGCCATCCGCCAGGCACTGAATGTAGCGCCGGTGCAACTCAGAGCCCTCCAGATTCGGCGAGGCCTCCAACTGGGTGTGGCCGACCAGGTCGCTCTCCTGCATGCTGAGGTAAGTGCAGGCCGCTCGGTTGGCACTGAGGTAGCGGAAGTCGACCACCTGTTGGTCTGCATCGCGGACGGCTTCCAGCAGAACCTGGGGATCGAGCATGCTGTCTGCGCTGGCGCGCAACAGGGCCTGAGCTGTTTCAGGGGCCATCCGCGTGATGTCGGTGAACCGCCCCGTCATCGACGGCGCCCCCTTCCGACGGTTCACGACCCGGCCTCGCGGAACACGGCCGAGATGACTTCGGCTAAAAGTTTAAAACGCTCATAATCGATGGCAAAAGTGACTTCAGTCGCAGCCTTTGGGCCCGCTTTGCCGCGCGATTTCGCCCCTGGGGTCATCCTGGAGGCAAAGAGTTCGCCGAGGAGGCCGTGTTGGAACTGATGACCGGATTCGGGCTGGCCACCGCAGCCGGCCTGAACGCCTACATCCCCCTGCTCTTGATGGGCCTGCTGGGACGGTTCACCAACGTGATCAACCTGCCGACCGGCTGGTCCTGGATGGAGAACGGCTGGGTGTTGACCATCGTCGGGGTGCTGCTGGCGGTGGAGATCGTCGCCGACAAGATCCCCGCCCTTGACTCGGTCAACGACGCGGTGCAGACGTTCGTGCGACCGACCTCCGGCGGCATCGTGTTCGGGTCCGGCACCGCAGCCCAGACGGCCGCGATCAGCGACCCGGCTGAATTCGCCCGGACCGGGCAGTGGGTCCCGGTGGCCATCGGGGTGGTGACCGCACTGGTGGTGCATCTGACCAAGACTGCGGTGCGCCCGGCAGCCAACGTCGCCACCGCCGGGGTGGCCGCACCGGTGTTGAGCACCCTCGAGGACTTCACCAGCCTGAGCCTGACATTCGTCGCGATCCTGATCCCGGCACTGGTGCTGATCATCCTGATCGGGCTGGTCTGGGCGGCGGTATGGTTGCTGCGGCGACGCCGACGCAGGCAGGCGGCCACGCAGGGAGGTGTGCAGTGATCCGGGCGGTCTGGAACGGCGCGGTGCTGGCCGAGGCACCGGAAACGGTGCGGTTGGAGGGCAACCACTACTTCCCGGTGGATTCCTTACGGCGCGAATACTTTTCGGACAGTGCGACGACGACGGTATGCCCGTGGAAGGGCACGGCCCGCTACTACACCGTGACCGTCGACGGCCAGGTCAACGCCGATGCCGCCTGGTACTACCCCGAACCGAGCACCAAGGCCGGCCAGATCAAAGACCATGTCGCGTTTTGGAAAGGCGTTCAGGTCATCGAGGCGGGCTAGATCCACACGCCCTTGCCGACGGCGACCACGCCGCCGCCGCTGATCGCGAAACGTTCGCGGTCCTTCTCCAAGTCAACCCCGACCATTTCACCGGGGCCCACGACGACGTTCTTATCCAGGATCGCCCGGCGTACCACCGCGCCGCGACCCACCCGCACACCGGGCATCAGCACGCTGCCCTCGACGATAGCCCCGTCGTCGACCACCACGTTGCTCGACAGCACCGAATTGCGCACCGAGGCGGCCGAGATGATGCTGCCGGCCCCGACGACCGACTCCTGGGCCGAACCGCCGTTGACGAACTTCGCCGGCGCCAGGTTCTCCGACTCGCCCCGGATCGGCCAGCGCTTGTTGTAGAGGTTGAACACCGGGTGCACCGACACCAGATCCATGTGGGCGTCGTAGAACGCGTCGAGGGTTCCGACGTCGCGCCAGTAGCCGTGGTCGCGTTCGGTGGCGCCGGGCACCTCGTTGTCGTTGAAGTCGTAGACCGCGGCCATACCGTCCGCCACCAGACGCGGAATGATGTTGCCGCCCATATCGTGGTCGGAGGTGTCGTCGTCGGCGTCGGCGCGGATGGCGTCGATGAGCACCTTCGTGGTGAAGATGTAGTTGCCCATCGAGACGAACGTCTGATCGGGGTTGTCCGGTGTGGACGGCGGATCCGCCGGTTTTTCCACGAAGCTGCGGATACGGCCGGACTCGTCGGCCTCGATGCAGCCGAACGCGGTGGCCTCCGCCCGCGGGACCCGGATTCCGGCGACGGTCGCGCCGGCACCAGTCTCGATGTGGTACTTGACCATCTGCTCGGGATCCATCCGGTAGACGTGGTCGGCGCCGAACACCACGATGTAGTCGGGATCCTCGTCGTAGATCAGGT
>CAZRFC010000180.1:0-8790 GCA_964598975.1 uncultured Mycobacterium sp.
TGACCTCGCGGCCCAGCAGCGCCTGCCGGAACCGGTCGGCGTCGTCGAGGACCGCAGTTGCCTGGTCGCGGGTGAGGTCCCCTGCGGAGAGCAGATGGCGCAAGGTCATCGTGCGGGACCTCCCTGCGGTGCGATCCAGATGCCTTCGACGTTGTCCGTTTCGACCAGCCTGACCTTCACGTTCTCGCTACGGGACGTGGGCACGTTCTTGCCGACGTAGTCGGCGCGGATCGGAAGCTCACGGTGGCCACGGTCGACCAGAACCGCCAGCTGCACCACCTTCGGCCGGCCGATGTCGCGCAATGCGTCGAAGGCGCAGCGGACGGACCGCCCCGTGTACAGGACGTCGTCCACGAGAATCACCAGCGCGCCGTCGATGCCGCCCGCCGGGATCGACGTGTCCTCCAGCGCCCGGGGCGGCTTGAAGTCGAGGTCGTCGCGATAGAGCGTGATGTCCAGGCCACCGCGGGCCACCGAGACACCGGAGAATTCCTCGATCTTGGCGGCGAGCCGCTTGGCAAGCGTGACGCCGCGGGTAGGGATACCGAGCAGGACCACGCGGGGCGAATCCGCGCCGTCGAGAGCTGCCTTTTCGATGATTTGGTGGGCGATGCGGGAAACGGTTCTCCCGACGTCCGCCTCGGACATGAGTTCCCGGTCGGTGGTAGCCACCAGTGACCAGACCTCCTTCTCCGCCTCGCCGGACGGATCGTTAAAGGATGTCGACTGTCCCGCAGACTAGCACCCGTCCGTAGACTCGCGCCGGTGAGTCTCGCCGACAACAAGTCCTCCATCGCCGAAGCCGTGGACGCCGGACTGCTCTCCGGGGCGGTGACCCTGGTGTGGCACCACGGAGAAGTGCTGCAGGCCAACGAAATCGGCTACCGCGACGTCGAGGCCAAGCTGCCGATGCAGCGCGACACCATCTTCCGGATCGCATCAATGACAAAACCGGTGACGGTGGCGGCGGCGTTGTCACTGGCCGAGGAGGGAAAGCTCGCCCTGAACGACCCGGTGACCCGGTGGCTGCCGGAGATGGCCGACATGCGAGTTATGGTCGACCCGACGGGCTCGTTGGACGACACGGTCCCGGCTGATCGGGCGATCACCATCGATGACCTGATGACCCACCGCAGCGGGCTGGCGTACTCCTTCTCCGTCTCCGGCCCGATCAGCCGGGCCTACGCGCAGGTGTCGTTGCGCCAAAATCAGGACGATTGGCTGGCCGAGATCGCGGCGCTTCCACTGGTCCACCAGCCCGGCCACCGGCTCACCTACAGCCAGAGCACCGAGGTGTTGGGCATCATCCTGTCCAGGATCGAAGGCAAGTCTCTTCATGATGTGCTCACCGAGCGGATCTTCAGACCACTGGGTATGTCCGACACCGGCTTCTACGTCTCACCCGACAAGCGGGCGCGGACGGCAACCATGTATCGACTCGGCGAGCACGGCTTGCGGCATGACGCGATGGGCCCCATCCCGGTCAAGGAGCCTGCGTTCTGCCAGGGCGGCGCAAGTCTGGTGTCGACCGCCGACGACTACCTTCGATTCGCCCGGATGCTCTTGGGCGGCGGCTCTGTCGACGGTGTGCGGGTGCTCCCCGAGGACTCGGTAAGGCTGATGCGCACCGACCAACTCACCGATGAGCAGAGACGACACCCGTTCCTGGGAATGCCGTTCTGGATCGGCCGCGGGTTCGGCCTGAACCTCTCGGTGGTGACCGAGCCCTCGAAATCGGCACAGTTGTTCGGTCCGGGAGGCAGGGGAACCTTCAGTTGGCCCGGGGCGTACGGCACCTGGTGGCAGGCCGACCCGGAAAACGATCTGATTCTGATCTATCTGGTTCAGAATTTCCCAGACCTGACGTCGGCGGCCGCCGCAGTGGCCGGAAATACCGCAGTGGCCCGGATGCAGTCGGTGCAGCCCAGGTTCGTCCGGCGCACCTACAAAGCGCTCGCGGTCTAAGCCTCCGGCCGAACCGCTGTGAGGCACCACGAGGCCGCAGGCATCTCGATCCCGTTCGGGCCCCGATGGTGTTCGAGCGCGTCGACGACGGCGGCGATGACCTCTTGGCGGCGGCCCGCCTCCGCGCCCAGGAAAACCGCACCCAACGATCCGGCGCTGAGTACCCGCTCGGCGGCCGCCGTGCCGTCGCCCTCGAACACGAACGGGCTTTCCACCGACTCCAGGTAGATATCGTCGAAACCCGCCCGGCGCAGCAGCGCCGAGGTGCTGTCCGGATCGGCCAGCGAGAACGGTCCCGGGGCGTCCGGATCGGGAAGCGGCGGCCGATCCATGCCAAGTACCTGCATGGCGGTGGCGGTCGTCAGCATCATCCACGGATTGCGTGTCAGGTGCTGCCACACCGACGCGGCCAGCCGTCCGCCGGGGCGCAGCGCACGAAAGATGTTGACGAAGGCGGTGTTCGGGTCCGGGAAGAACATCAGGCCGAACCGCGAGTGTGCGGCATCGAAGGGTTCTCCCCCGCCCGGGCCTTCCACCAGATCGGCAGTGGCCACATCAGCCGCCACGGCGACCCCTTTGACTCCGGCCGTCGACATTCGCCGCCGCGCGGCCGCCGCCATCTCCGGGACGACGTCTACCGCCGCGATCCAGCCCTGGGGTCCCACCTCGCCGCCAAGTGCGACCGCCGAGAGACCTGGCCCACACCCGAGGTCGATCACCCGCTCTCCGGGAACGGCGCCCAGCGCATGCCGGGCCGCCGTTCCGTGTCGACCCATTGAGGCGTCCAAGGCCTCGGCCTGGCTATCCCAGACGTTGGCGAGTGTGGCGAAATGCTCCTCAGCGTCCATCACCGCGACGTTACGCGCAGGCTTGCAGAGGTCTATTCGGTGGGCTTGGACTCTGGTGCCGGGTCCCGCATCGCGGCGGCGGCGGCACGGATCTGCGGCGTCACCAGCATCACCTGCCCGAGCACCCCGTTGACAAACCCAGGCGACTCGTCGGTGGACAGTTCCTTGGCGAGTTCGACGGCCTCATCCACAGCCACCGGTTCGGGCACATCGTCGGCATGCAGCAGTTCCCACACCGCGACTCGCAGGATCGCGCGGTCGACTGCGGGCAGTCGCCCCAGCGTCCACCCCTGCAGGTGCGAAGTGATCAGTTCGTCGATGTGCGCCGCATGCTGGGTCACGCCGCGCGCCACACTGACGGTGTAGGGGTTGAGCGCGGACACTTCCTGGTCGCCTTCCGCCAGGGCGGCCCGACCGTCGGCGACCTCGGCCGCAGACATCCCCCGGGCTTCGGCTTCGAAGAGCAGGTCGACGGCGCGCTTGCGGGCTTGGTGGCGACCTACTTTGCGTTCAGCCACAATCAGGCATTGACGCGGCCAAGGTAACTGCCGTCGCGGGAGTCGACCTTGAGCTTGTCCCCGACGTTGATGAACAGCGGCACCTGAATCTCAGCGCCGGTCTCCAGCGTGGCCGGCTTGGTGCCGGCGCTGGAGCGGTCGCCCTGCAAACCCGGCTCGGTGTGTGCGACCAGGAGCTCGACGGTGACCGGCAGTTCCAGGTAGAGCGGTGCCCCCTCGTTGAAGGCGATCTGTACCGGCATGCCCTCGAGCAGGAATCCGGATGCGTCGCCCACCAGCGATTCCGGCAGCGGGTGCTGCTCGTAGTCCTCACTGTCCATGAAGACGAAGTCGCTGCCGTCGCGGTAGAGGTAGGTGGCGTCGCGGCGATCGACGGTGGCGGTCTCGACCTTGACGCCGGCGTTGTAGGTCTTGTCGACCACCTTGCCCGAGAGCACGTTCTTCAGCTTGGTCCGCACGAAAGCGGGACCCTTGCCGGGCTTGACGTGCTGGAATTCGATGATCTGCCAGAGCTGGCCGTCGATGTTCAGCACAAGGCCATTCTTGAAGTCGGCAGTGGTCGCCACGGGGGAAGTTCTCCTCGCGTTGGAGTTCGATGTTCTGCGGCAGCTTACCCGGGTGAAGCTGTCGGACTTTCCTCGCGCGCCCCGGTTTTTTCGCTAATCACGTTCGCGGCCAGAAGCACCGCGCTGCCGATGATGGCCGTCAAGACCCCCAGCACGTGGTTTCGGGACTGACGGGACTTCGTCGCCGCCAGCTCGCGGTCGAGTTCGGAATTGATGTCGAGCAACTCAGGTACCCGCTGCTGACCCTTCATGATGACGCCGGCTTCCATCTGCTTGAGGCGCATGAAATTGCCGAAAGTGAAGTTCTTGCGGGTTTCCTCGTTCAGCGCCATGTAGGCGTCATAGGTCACCCGGAAGTCGATCTGCTTCTCCAGGGCAAGTTCGGCGATCATGTTCCGCACCGGGGTGGCCCGGTCCAGGATATTGCCCTGATAGATGCTCGACGCGAGTTCCCTGTCCGCACCGGATTGGTTGGCCATGATGAAGATCAGGTCACCCTGCTGGTTGGCGATGAAGTACTCGCCGGCCGCCGTCAGCCGACGATCGCCAGTTCCTTCGGGAACCGAGAGAGCAGTTCCGGGCCGCGCGACCCGACCACCAGGGTGTCCTCGATTCGCACCCCGCCCTGATCAGGGAGGTATACACCGGGCTCCACCGTCACCACCGAACCTGCCCGCAGCACACCGCGCGCCGCGGAATTGATTCCCGGCGCCTCGTGGATCTGCAGCCCGACCCCGTGTCCAAGCCCGTGACCGAAGTTGTCGCCGTATCCGGCGTCATCGATGATCCGGCGGGCCGCTCCGTCCACCTCGCACAGCGCCGCCCCCTCCTCGGCGGCAGCCACACCGGCGTGCTGGGCGGCGGAAACCAGGGAATAGACGTCCTTCTGCCAGGCTGCCGCCTTACCCAGCACGAAGGTACGGGTCATATCGGAGTGGTAGCCGCCGACGAGGGCGCCGAAGTCGATCTTGACGAAATCGCCGGGCGCCAACACCGCATCGGTGGGCCGGTGGTGGGGCACCGCGGAGTTGACGCCGGCGGCGACGATCGTCTCGAATGACGGGCCGTCGGCCCCGTGTTCGAGCAACAGAGCCTCAAGTTGTCGGCCCACCGCCTTTTCGCTACGGCCCGCCCGTAGTCCCCCGGCCCCGATCAGTGCGGCCAAAGCCGCGTCGGCGGCCTCACAGGCCAGTCTTATCAGCGCGACCTCACCGGCGTCTTTGACCTCCCGCAACGCCTCCACGGCGCCCGACGCGCGCACCAACTCGCCGGGTTGGTCGGCCAGTTCGGCGGAAAGGGCATCGAACCCGTCCACCGTGACGACGTGGCTTTCAAAGCCAATCCGCCGCGCACCGGCCGCCGCCGCCTGCTTTAGGAGGTGTCGACCGCACGCCCGTTTGATCACCGTGTGCAGGTCAGGCGCCTGTCGTGCCGCTTGCGTGCGGTAACGGGAGTCGGTGGCCAACAGCGGCGGCGTGTCGTCTGCAAACACCAGCAGCGCCGCGTTCGACCCGGTGAATCCGGTCAGATACCGCACGTTGACCAGGTCGCTGACCAGAAAGGCATCCAGACCGTCGGCGGCCAGACACGCCGCCAACCGGTCCCTACGTTGGCAATGTGTCACGGTGGGTGACGGTACTCGCTAGGCTGATGCCCCATGACGACGTGGTTGCCGCGCGGACTGGTGTTCGCGATCGGGATGGTAGTGCTCAGGCTGGTCCAGGGCAGTCTCATCAACGCCTCCCCTACCAACGCCGGGACCATCAGTTTCGCCCTCTGCGCAGTGTTCGGCGTCGCCGCCTTCATCTGGGGCCTGCTGGACGGTCTGGCCGACGCTCGGGCCAACGAGGACCCGGACCGCCGCCGCGACCTGTCGATGCGGTGGCTGGTGGCCGGCCTGGTCGCCGGCGTGGTCAGCGGGCTGGTGACCTGGATAATCTCGCTCTTCTACCACGCGGTGTACGTCGATAGCCTCGCACCGGAACTCATCGTGTTCCCCGCCTTCACCGCGCTGCTGGTGTTCATCCCGGCGACGTTCGGTTCCGCTCTGGGCCGCTGGCTGGTGGACCGTAAACGCCCGCCGAAGCCCCGCCAGCGGATGCCCGGGTCTCCGCGTGACGACGTCTTCGCCGCTGCCCTTGCCGAGGATCCGGCGGCGCGGTTCGCCGGAAACGAGCGCCGGGAGGAGAATTGGCGCCAGGAATACCGGGAAGCGAACCGGGAACGCCACGAGGAACTTGAGCGGCGCGTTCACGACCACGAACGCGAGGAGCGCTAGCCCTCAGCGGCCAGGTACCGCAGCGCAAGCAGGTATCCCTGCACGCCCAACCCCACGATCACCCCGGTGGCAACCCCGCTGAGGTAGGAGTGGTGCCGGAACTCTTCGCGCTTGTGGACATTGGAGATGTGCACCTCGATCAGCGGTGCACGCAACTCGGCACAGGCGTCCCGTAACGCGATCGAGGTGTGTGTGAGCCCGCCCGCGTTGAGGATCACCGGATCGCCGGCGTCGACCGCCGCATGCACCCAGGCGATTAGCTGTGCCTCGCTGTCGCTCTGCCGGACCACTGCGGACAGGCCGAGTTCGGCGGCTTCCGCCTCGATCAACGCCACCAGGTCGTCATGGGTGGTGTGGCCGTAGACCTCCGGTTCGCGCTGACCGAGTCGGCCCAGGTTCGGGCCGTTGAGCACAAGGACCGTTGTCACTGACTCGACACCTCCGCATAGGCGGCAGCCAGCAGAGCCGGGTCAGGCCCCTCCAGGCGGCCGGGTTTGGCCAACCCGTCGAGAACTACGAATCGCAATGTCCCGGAACGGGTTTTCTTGTCCCCGGCCATGTACTTCAGCAGATCGGGAAGCGCATCGGCGTCGTAGGTCACCGGCAGGCCGAGCGCGGTGAGAACATCCCGGTGTCGCCGCACCGAGGCATCGTCGAGGCGGCCGGCGAGCCGGGCCAACTCGGCTGCATACACCAGTCCGACGGAGACCGCGGCGCCATGGCGCCACCGGTAGCGCTCCCGGCGTTCGATCGCGTGCGCCAGGGTGTGGCCGTAATTGAGGATCTCGCGCAGGGCCGATTCCTTTTCGTCGGCTGCCACCACGTCGGCTTTGACCTGGACTGCCCGCCGGATCAGTTCGGGCAGCACCGACCCGGTCGGGTCGAGCGCCGCATTCGGGTCTGCCTCGATCAGGTCCAGGATCACCGGATCGGAAATGAAACCGGCTTTGACTATCTCTGCCATTCCCGCGACCAACTCGTTGCGTGGCAACGTTTTCAGCAGATCGAGATCCACCACTACGGCAGCGGGCTGATGGAAGGCACCGACCAGGTTCTTGCCCGCGTCGGTGTTGATGCCGGTCTTCCCCCCTACGGCGGCGTCGACCATGGCCAGCAGGGTGGTGGGAACATGGACGATGTCCACACCGCGCAACCAGGTGGCCGCGGCAAAGCCGGCGACATCGGTCGCGGCCCCCCCGCCGAGGCTGACGATGGCGTCCTTGCGTCCTACTCCGATGCGACCGAGGACTTCCCAGATGAAGCCGACCACCGGCAGGTCCTTGCCTGCCTCGGCGTCGGGCAACTCGATACGATGGGCGTCAACTCCGCTGTCCGACAACTGCTTCCGGATCGTTTCGGCGGTGTCGGTGAGCGCAGGCTGGTGCAGAATCACCACCTTGTGCCGCGAGCCGAGTAATTCGCCGAGGGTGCCGAGCAAGCCCGACCCGATGATCACCGGGTAGGGCGGGTCGACGTTGACGTCGATGGTCACGAGATCAGTCACTTACGTGCTCCAGCTCGGCGGGCCAGGGTGGCCGGTGTCACCGGACCTTCGTCGGTAGGCGAGGTGGCGGCGGCCGGCGAGGAGTTGACCGGCGCAGCCGGCGCATTGCGGCGCCCATCGCCGTCGGAGCCGCGCCGCCACGGCGGCCGGCGGCGGCGTGGCGGCTGCGGATTCTCAAGGCGTCCAACGATATAGCGGACAACGGCACCAGGGTTACGCCGATTGGTGTTGATTCTGATGGTGGCCACGCGGCGGTAGAGCGGTACCCGCTGACCCATCAGTTCGCGGTACTTCTCGGCACGGTCAGGTCCGGCCAGCAGCGGCCGCACCGTGCTGCCACTGGTCCGGCGGACCCCTTCGGAGGCGCTGATCTCCAGGTACACCACGGTATGGCCGGCCAGCGCTTCGCGCACCCCCGGAGTGGTGACCGCTCCTCCGCCCAATGACAGGATTCCGTCGTGATCGCGGAGCGCCTCGCGAATAACGTCTTCTTCAAGGCGCCGGAAACCGGGTTCGCCGTCCTCGGCGAAGATGTCGGCAATGGTGCGACCGGTCCGCCGTTCGATCTCTGCGTCGGTGTCCAGCAGTGCGATTCCCATGGCCTTGGCCAGCCGCCGTCCGATTGTCGACTTTCCCGAACCGGGTAGCCCGATCAGCACGGCCTTCGGCGCCATCACGCTATCCCGACAGCCGAACCGCCTTCGCGCGCGGCGATCTCATGCAGATAGCCATCGATGTTGCGGCGCGTCTCAGCCAGTGAATCGCCGCCGAACTTCTCCAGCGCGGCGCGGGCCAGCACCAAAGCAACCATGGCTTCCACCACCACACCCGCAGCCGGCACCGCGCAGACATCGGAACGCTGGTGGATCGCCACCGCGGCTTCACCGGTGGCCATGTCGACTGTGGCCAGCGCGCGCGGCACCGTCGAGATGGGCTTCATGGCGGCCCGCACGCGGAGGGGCTGTCCGTTGGTCATGCCGCCTTCCAGGCCCCCTGCCCGGTTGGTGGAGCGCAGCACACCGTCCGGGCCGGGGAACATCTCGTCGTGGGCTCCCGTGCCGCGCCGCCGGGCGGTCTGGAATCCGTCGCCGATCTCCACACCCTTGATGGC
>CAZRFC010000181.1:0-8711 GCA_964598975.1 uncultured Mycobacterium sp.
CAGCGCCTGCTCGCCGACGCCGCCCGCGGGGACGCCGCGCTCGCGGCGCTCGGGGCCCAGCTGGCTGCCGTGCCTGCTGGTGATCCTCGCGAGCGCGCTCGCCGGCTGCTGCAGCTCCACGCCGGCGGCGATCCCGGACCAGCGGCTGGACCCGGCGCTCCCGGCCCGGCCGCGGCCGAGGGCGAGCACCGCGCAGCTGGGTGAGTGGGTGGACCGCGCCGCGGTCGACGAGCTGGTCGCGGAGATCCTGGCCGAGCGCGCGTGGGCGGACGAGCTGGTGCGGCGCGGGCGGTGGGCGCGGTGAGCATCTCTGGCCCTCGCCCTGGCTGCCCGCAGGAGCACGTGCGCCCTTGCCTGCGCTGGCTCCCCGGGTTCGTTCTGCGCGCGCTGCTCCGCTGGCTGGGCGTCTACTGCGCCTGCTCTATCTCACACAGGGGGTGACCGGTGCTGAACGGCATGGTGGCGCAGCTGGCGATCGACCTGGCGGGCCCTGACGTGCGCCTGCACGACCTGACGAGCCTACCGCGGGCCCTGGAGCCGCGGCTGAATCAGCTGGACTACCAGGTCCACGGGATCGTGGAGGCCCTCGACCGCGCCTACCGCGGCGAGCACGTGGCGATCTTCTTGCCGTCCGGTCTGATGCGCCGCGAGAGGAGCCGCTGCCTCGTGGAGCAGGAGCTCCCCCGCTGGGACCTGACCCACGTGATCGACCTGGGCGGCTGCTACCTCCCAGGGCAGGCCATGCCGACCATGCTGCTCCTGGCGCGGGCACAGCCGCCGGCGAGCGAGACCGTGCTCGTGCTCGAGTACCTGCTCGGTGAGCCCGCCACGCCCGCGCACCCCGAGGACGGGCTGGTCTGGCGGTCGGTGCTCCGGCACGCGCGAGCGCCCGGGGGCGACGAGTGGACGCGCTGCGCCGCCGTGCCGCGCTCGAGCCTAGCCGTCCACCCGTGGTGCGAGGGCACGCGAGGGTGAGCGCCCCCGAGCTCCCGCCGTCGACCGGACCTGTGAGCCTGCCCCGCGCCGTCTACCACCAGCGCCGCGCCGAGCTGCTCGAGCGCCTCCGCGCTCTGGAGACCTGCGAGGCCTGCCGCACGGTCGCCCACGCCTGCACCCGGCACACCGCGCCCGTGGTGCGCGCGCTCCTGGCCGAGGCCGCGGTGCTGCTCAGCGCCTGACCATCCAGGCGGGGGCCACGGCGGGGGCCACGCTCGGTTCGCTGGGGCGAGCGGAAAGGACTTCCCGGACGGGCCGGGGCGCCCCTCGAGCGCGCGCAGCCGATCGTCGAGCCGGCCGACCTGGTCAGATCACAGACCCCTCAGGGCCCATGAGATCAGGGCGGACTGGATAGCGGTGCGGACGGGCTGCTCGCCGGCCAGGCGAGCGGAGTGGACAACGCAGTCTGCCGGACCGATCGGTGGGTCGTGCGTCCGAGATGAAGGCGCAAGGGCCATGGTGCTGATCGGGACCCACGTGGGCAGGTCAGTCGCGAAGGTGTATGACCAGGCGTCACCGTGCTCGGCGCACGGGCAGGCCAGCCACGCCTCGGCAGCCTTCAGGGCGCGGCGTGGCAGTATGCGGGGGTCGTGCCACCCTTCGGCGAGTAGCTGGAGAGGCGGCAGCTTGGCCAGCGCCTCCCACCCCGCAGCCGCCGCCGCCCGCGTCAGGGCCTCGGGGCCCCAGCGGGAGAGGCCGCTGACCAACACGTTGAGGGGCATGGTGTCCAGCGGCTTGGGTGACAGGAAGGCCATCACCGTCGAACCCCACTCGTCCGCGTCTCGGCGGGCCTCGGTGTTCTCTGGGAACACGTCCATAAGCACCTCCCCGAGCGTCCTCCCGCATGCCTGTTGGGCCGCCTCGTGCCCGCAGTAGGCGGCCAGCTCGACCCGCTCTTGGCTCAGCAGCCCAGCCCGCAGAGCAGCTCGTAGGTAGGCCGCATGGGCCTCGACTGAATCAGGGGCGGCCAGGTGGGCCCGGCGTATGGCCTGGAGGGTGGCGTCAGTCACAGGGCCATGCCCTTAGGACCCTCGCCCTCAGCGAACCCGACATCCCCGGCTCGCTCACAGGGCACGCTCCATCTCAGCCAGGATCCGGTCAGCCTGATTCTTGTCGTCCTGCGGGACTAGTGATAGGTCGCAATAACCGTCAAGCGAGTAGCCGACCAACTGCATGAGCTGCGAGTAGTCCTCTTGCGAGTAGCGGCCTCTTGCCACCAAGGCGGCAATGACGTTGAGGTCCTGCTTGAGCAGCCCGTCAAGCAAGTCATGGACGATCTCGTTGCGCTTGAAGCGCAGCACCCCATGTTCGTCGCGCACAACCGGCTGGTGGCTCACGGGGCACGCTCCTCGGTAGCGGCCACCAAGCGCGAGAACTCCGACGACTCCACCGCCACCGCGGTGAACGAGTCCTCGTCGTGTCGGTAGCACCGTCCAGCGGGGTCCCACAGCCAACCGTGGCGCCGCTCTGGGTGGCGGTAGGTCTCCACGGGCCACCACAGGAAGGTCAGGTCGCTGCGCTCGACCGGGTAGCCGCAGGCGCAGAGGGTAGGCGCGCTCACGAGGTGCGCTCCACGAGCGGGACATGCCTTCCGGTGCACGCGCAGGCTTCACCGCACCGCCCGCAGTAGTCGCGCCCTTCGCGACGGATCCACCCAATCGGAAGGTCTCCTCTCCAGGCCGGGGCTCGCTCCGTCAGGCAGCAGTCGCAGCGATAGGTGATCTCTATCACGCCCGCCTCCAGGGCGTGCACCGCGCGAACTCGGTCCCGCAGCGCGCGCACGACACGCGGTGGACGTGACGGACCTCGCGCCGGCGGCCCCAACCAGCCCCCTCCCGCGCAGGCGGCACGTCCACCCAGCGCTCCTCCTCGCTCAGCGAGTCGCTCGCGCGCTCCCCGCAGCCGTGGCAGTAGACGGCGGCCACGCCGTCGAACTTGATCGGAATGCTCACGCCGCGCCGCCCTTCCGCCGCCGCGCGCGCAGCTCCGCGAGCTCCCGCTCGATCCGGGGCCGGTCCTCCTCCATGGAGGCCAGGGCGCGCTCGCGCCGCAGGGTGGCGCGCCGCAGGTTGTCGGCAGCCTCCCGCTCGCGCCGCAGAACCTCGCGCTGGGCCGCCCACTCGGCGCGCTGCTCCTTCGCGCAGGGGGCGCAGGTGACGTGCGAGAGCAGCTCGCCGTTGGGCCCGCGCGCGTCCTTGGGCCCGCAGCGGGGGCAGGTGGTCAGGACCACCGGCCGCGGCGGGGGAAGCGGGGCGGTCACGGCGCGCGCGGTCCCGGGCAGCGCGGGCAGCTCGATCGCGGGCAGGCCCGGGAGGGGTCCGACGGGGGCGGGGCAGCGGTGCGCGGCCGCGCGCCGGTCGGAGCAGGCCGGGCAGAGGCAGCTGGTAGGGTGGCTCACGACCGCCCCGCGATCCGGGCGCCGTGGTCAGCGCAGAGCCACACGCGGCCGCGCCCCTCGCCCACGTAGATCGCGGCCCGCGCGCTGCACCGCCGCGCCCCGTTCCAGGCGCAGCGCAGGCGGGAGGTTAGTCCCCGATCCCCTCGGAGCGCCCGCGGACCTTCTTGCCCGCGCTGTCCAGCTGCGAGAGGCGGCGCTTCTCCGCGCGGCTCTGCGGCCTCCCGCGCGCCTGCTTCAGCGCGTGGGTGTGCTGACCGGATGCCGTCTCGTCCTTCGCCGGCGGCGGGTGGTAGGGGGTCTCGTCCTCGTCCACCTCTCGCGCGATGAGCTTGACCAGGTCCGCCGCTGACCTGCAGGCCATGATCGCGTCGGGGTCCATCGGGCTCCCCTCCGCGCTCAGCAAGAGATCTCTCTCCCGCGCGATCTGGCGCAAGCCGCGCCACATGGCGGCCAGGACCAGCTCCTTCATGTTGGTCTTGAGGAGATCGGCGATGTGTTTCACCGCCGCCACGTCCCGCTGATCGTTCGGGACGATCGAGAACCGCTTGTCGCTTGCCATCACCGGCATGGTCCACCGCTCCACCTCTCGCCGCAACTCTGTTAATCGCATGGGCCGTATGGCGGCAGATTAACACTCGGCTACATGCTTGTCCAGAAATGTCAGACCGCTTTGGTATACGTGAACGCACCGACACAGGAGGTCACATGAGTGAGGCGGGAGCGGCCCGGTGAGCGGCAGGAGCGGTCAGGGGCTGAACGCGATCGAGCAGCGGATCCGTTGGCTTGATGCGGCGATCGCGCGCCGCGCCTCGTTGGGCGAAAGCACGCGTGGACCCGAGCGACACGGAGAGCGGCCATGAGCGACGAGAGGGTGCTGAAGGTGGCGGGGCGGGCGCTGGTGCTTGGCCGCTACGACGGCCTGGTCCCGGCCCTCAGCGCCGACGCCCGCGCCGAGCTGCGCGAGGAGATCGCCCGCCGGGGCGTGCTGGTGCCCGTCCTGGTGGACGAGGCCGGTGCTGTGCTCGACGGGCGCAACCGGGTCGAGATCGCCGCCGAGCTGAAGCTCGACCGCCTGCCCGTCGAGGTGATCTCCGGCCGCACCGAGGAGGAGAAGCGCGAGATCGCCGTGAAGGTGAACACCTGCCGCCGGCAGCTCTCGCGCGAGGAGCGCGCCGAGGTCGCGCGGTGCTTGGTCGCCGCGGGGTTGAGTCAGCGGGCGCAGGCGCGCCCGCTGCGCCGGGGGCGGTAGGCCGTGGCCAGGCGGCCACCCGACGATCACGCGCTCGCCGAGCGCGACGACTGGAGCGGCGGACTCGCGCTCAAGGCGGCCGAGGACGCCGTCATCGCTGGGCTGCACAAGCTCCGCGAGGCCCTGAAGAGCCAGGTCGAAGACCCCGCCACCGTGCGCACGAAGGCGGCCGCCGCGGCGCTCATGGCCCGCTACCAGGGCATGGCCCGGGCCGCGCGCGAGGCGGTGCGTGCGCGCCTGGAGGCCGAGGCCGATCTCGGAGCGAACCTCCCTGACCCCCAGGAGGCCATGCGCGCAGGGGTGTCGCTGGAGGAACACCCTTCTGGTGCGCCAGAAGGGTTGTCCACTCCAAAAGACTTTACGAAGAACGAGCGCACCGCGTTCAGGCGGGTGAAGGAGGCGAAGGCCTTCATCGACGCCTACCACGACCACTGCGCGGAGCACGGGAAGGAGCTCACGCGCGAGGGCCTCTTCCGCTACGCCCGCGAGGTCGCGGAGCAGATGGCCGCCGCACAGCGCGAGGAGGAGCGAGCCGCGTCTGCCCACGAGCAGCCGCAGGAGGGGGCGCAGGAGGAGCCAGCTCATCCGCCTCCCGCGAAGCGCCCGCCCCTCCCCCCGCGCGTGCTGCAGCCCGACGAGGACTGCGACATCTGCTTCAAGCGCCCCGCCGTCCTGATCGACGAGTCGCGGGCCGCTATGTGCCAGCCCTGCTCCAACCAGATCAACGGCTACCGCGCCAACGGGCGGGCCCTGGACGCGTCCCTGGCCGGCATGGTGCCGATCCCTGAGCCCGCGGCCTGCCCGCCTCCGCCGGCCCCGGAGCCCGAGCAGCCCCCGCCGCCGGCCCCCGCGCCGCAGCCCGTCCCGGCCGACCCGCGGGGCCCGCTGGAGATGGCGCGCCACCACGCGCTGGTCGCCGTCGCCGCGCTCGAGCGCCAAGACGTCGACGCCGACCGGCTGGAGACCGCCCGCGCCGCGCTGCGCCTCGCGCTGGACGAGGTCGAGACCTACGGCCCGTCCCCGGAGCCGGACTCCCTGGACTGCTCCTCGCCCACGCCGAGCCCCGACGCGGTCGAGCTGCGGAGCGAGCTGGCCCTGCGCCCGCAGGACCCCGCGGTCGCCTGCCGCCTGCTCTACGGCCGCGAGCTGGAGGACCTGCTCCCGACCCCGGGGCCCGAGCTGGGCCGCGCGGTGATCCTCATGCAGGACGCCCACCTGCTCCTGCGCGCGGTCGACCGGGCGATCCGGCGCCTGGCGCTCCCGCGGGTCGGTGTCGGGCCTGGGCTGCGCACCGAGCTGCTCGAGGTCAGCGACGCGCTGGCCAACGGCCCGATCGCGATCGCGGTGCGGGTGATCCGCGACCGCTGTGGGGACGGCAGCGAGGAGCGCAGGCGCCGCGAGGAGGCCGAGGCGCGGCGCGCGCGCGTCGAGCAACAGCAGAAGGCCGCGGAGACGCGCGCCGCCAAGAAGAAGGCGAAGGAGCCGACGTGAGCCACCCGCGGATCGTGAACGTGCGCCATGCCGAGCACTGGGACTTGTATGTCGGCCGCGGGCGCTGCCCGCGCACCGGACGCGTCGGGCGCTGGGGCAACCCCTACGCGGTCCGCCGCCACGGGCGCGAGGCCATGCGCCTGTTCCTGGACGACCTGGAGGAGGCCCACGCGGACCCCATGTGCTGGCGCGACCTGCTCGGGGTGATCCGCGCCGAGATGGGCGCGCCCCTGATCCTGGGCTGCTGGTGCAAGGGCGTGCACCCGGTCTGCCACGCGGAGGTCTACGCGCGCCTGGCCGACGGTGAGGAGCTGGCCTCGATCCGGGGCGACATGCTCCACCGCCTGGGGCTGCAGGAGGAGGCGCGCTCGCGCGCGAGCGAGCGCCTGCCGCTGATCCACGGGGACCCGGGTCCGATCGCCGCGGCTGCGCAGGCGGAGGCGGCGCGCAAGCGCAGGGGGCCGCGGTGACCACGCCGCACCGCTGGCTGAAGGTGCGCGGCGGGCGCTTCGACTGGTGGTGCCCCGGCTGCGGGCGCCTCATGCGCCGCGTGCACCGCGTCCGCGGGACCTACCGGATCGCTCGGTTCTGGGAGGTCAGCGACGACCGCGGGCAGACCTGGCAGCGCGCGAAGGGCGCTGGCCGGGCGTGCAGGAACTCACCACGCGCGCGCAGGCGCGCCACGACCAAGAAGGAGAAGTAGATGGACGGCCTGGACGTGAAGTTGATCGACGCGCTGCACCTCGCCCGCAAGGAGCGAGACGCGGCGGGCATGAGCGAGCGGGGGCGCGTGCTCTCGATCGTCGTGACCAAGCTGGAGGAGGCCGTCCTCTGGCTGAACGCGGGGGAGGGGCTGGCGTGAGCACCTCTCGCACGACGACCGACGCACGCGGCGGCGCGGCGCCCGCGCGCACCGAGTCCGCGGCGGCGCAGATCCCGCCCGGCACCATGCAGATCGGGCAGCACCTGGTCGACCTGCCGGACCCGGCGAAGGCGCGCACGCCGATCTCCATGATGTCCGCCTTCAGCGAGGTGGAGCGCCACGCCTACGCGGAGTGCTGCTCGCACGGCCTGTCGGCCGAGGAGAAGGTGCCGCAGCGCGACCTGGCGCGGTTCATCTGGCGCTGCGTGCGGTCTGGCCTCGATCCGTTCAACGGCGAGATCGTAGGTATCTGGCGCAACGACCGGCGTGTCGGGCGCAAGGTCATGGCGATCCAGCCGGAGGTTCGCGGCTACTTGGCTGCGGCCCTTCGCACCGGCGAGCTGGTGAGCATCAGTCGGCCCACCTGGGGCCCGCTCGTCGACCTGGCCGTCGACGGGAAGAAGCTCACCCAGGTTCCCGAGTGGTGCGAGGTCGTCGTGGTCCGGCGGCAGAACGGGATCGAGCGCGAGACCGTGATGCAGTGCTTCACGCGCGAGTTCTACGTGGGGAGCAACAGCATCTGGGACAGCCACACGCGGCACATGCTGGCCAAGCGCACGAAGGGGCACGCGCTGCTCGAGGCGTTCGCGGACGTCCTGGGGGACAACAACGACGACGGGAGCCCGGCGGACTACGACCGGGGCGAGCTGCCGCGCGATCGGCGCGAGGAGCCCGCCCCCGAGCCGGAGCCCGAGCCCGCCCCCGCGAAGCCGGCGCGCTCGATCCCGCCCGCGGTGAAGCCGGGCGCCACGGGGGGTGCGTGATGGACACGCTCGACGTGAAGATCGGCAAGCTCCGCGTGCGCTGCTACGGCGCGGCCACCGCGGACGACGTCTACGGGCGCTCGATCAAGAACCTGGGCATGCAGCCCGGGGACCTGCTGGTCGAGTTCCTGGGCGTGCTCGGGCGCTACACGATCGTGCGGGCGGCCGACCGCGCGGCGCTCGCTGACGCGATCGCGCCGCTCGAGGCGGCTCCGCCGGCGGACCTGTCCGACGCGCTCCGCTGCGACTCGCACGGGGTGGCCCTCTGCGTGGAGGCCGGGTGCTCGCCTGGGGCTGGGGGTGGGAGGTTAGCCATCGCGCCACTAACCGCGCCCACCAGTTGTTCACCTGGGCCCACGCCCTGGAGCGCTGGGAGCAGATCGTCGCCGCCGGCGTCGGTCTCACCGACCGCGAAGCCGCCCTGGCCCAGCTCGCCCTCCTCGAGCAGGAGGTCGAGCTGGCCCCGGGGCCCGGGCCGCGCACCAAGCCCGCGTGGGCCGCGCTCGCCGACGTGCTCGAGCGCCGGGTCCGCGAGGCGCGCACCGAGGCCGAACTGGCCCAGGTCCACGCCGACGACCTGGCGACCTACGACTGGACCCTGGAGGAGATCGAGACCGCGATCGCCGGTCGCGACGACCTGACGCCCCTGCAGGTCCTGGCCAGCCTGCAGCTCTACCGCTCGGCCGACGGGGGCCAGGTCGCGTGGGAGCGCCACCCGACGGAGCTCGATCGCTGGCGCTGGGTGGCCGAGGACCTGAGCGAGGGCCGCGGGCTGGCCGCCCCGGCCGAGTCGGGCTGGCCGGCCGAGCCGCCCGCGCCGGGGGTCCCCGGGCCCAACCCGGTGGTCATGGAGGACGGGTCCCTGGTCGACCCGACCACGGGCGAGGTGCT
>CAZRFC010000182.1:0-8667 GCA_964598975.1 uncultured Mycobacterium sp.
CGACGCGGGCCGCACTGGGTTCGGTCATCTGCACAGTCTTGTCCATGAGAGGCCCAGACCGCTGAGAACCCCATTAGGCTCCCGAACGTGACTCGCGCGGCCCCTCACGAAGACATCTGAGGTCGCAGCGAGAGATTTGCCCGTCGCCCTGGTCGGCCTGTGGACTCGCTTCAACGCAGATTGTCGGTGGTCGGTGGGATGCTCATGTCATGTCCACGACCGGCGCCGGCACTCTGACCGAGGTGAATCCCAAGGAGCGGCTCGAGGCGTTGTTCGAGGAACTTTCGGAGTTGGCCGGGCAGCGCAACGCGATCGACGGGCGGATCGTGGACATCGTCGCCGAGATCGACCACGAAGGGCTGGCAGGGATGACCGGGGCGCGTTCGGTAGCTGCCCTGGTGGCCTGGAAGCTGGGCACCTCGTCGGCCAATGCGTCGACGATCACTGCGGTCGCGCATCGTAGCGGTGACTTTCCCCGCTGCACCGAGGCCTTGCGGGAGGGCCGGCTGTCGCTGGACCAGGTCGGGGTGATCGCCTCGCGCGCCGGCGAGGGATCCGACGAGCATTACGCACAATTGGCGTCGGTTGCCACGGTCAACCAGTTGCGTACCGCGATCAAACTGGAGCCCCGCCCAGACCGCGGGCCGCGGCCGAAACCGGAACCGGGCATCACCAAGACCGGCGATGAGGAGTTCGATTTCTGGCGGATCACTCTGGCGCATGGACAGTCGGCGATGTTCGAGGCGGCCTTGGCGTCTCACCGCGACGCGCTGTTCGGCGAATGGAAATCCGACCGAGAAACCAACGGCGGCAATGAGAATCACCCGCCGATGCCGACCACCATGGATGCGTTTCTGCGGCTGGTCGAAACGGGCTGGGACCTCGAAGCCGAACGCCGCCCGCACGGGCAGAGAACCACCGTGGTGGTTCACTTGGACGTCAAGGAGAAGATCGGCGCCCTTCACCTAGGTCCCTTGCTCTCCGGCGCCGAGCGGCAGTACCTGACCTGCGATGCAACATGCGAGGTGTGGTTCGAACGCGACGGCCGTCTGATCGGCGCGGGGCGAACCACCCGCACCATCAGCCGCCGGATGCGCCGTGCGCTGGAACACCGGCATCCGCACTGCGCGGTCCCGGGGTGCGGTGCAACCCTGGGCCTGCACGCCCACCACATCGAGCACTGGGAGAACGGCGGCGAGACCGAACTGCACAACTTGGTTCTGCTCTGCCCCTTCCACCATCGCCTGCATCACAGCGGCGGCATCACCATCTCCGGCCCCGCCGACCGCCTGCGCGTCACCGACGAAGACGGCGACGAACTACGCCCGGGGTCGCTGGCCCGACCGCCCACCGGTGACCCGCCCGACGTCAAGCCCTGCCCCGGACCCCTTGGGGAGCGCGCCGATTGGTGGTCGTACGACCCCTACCACCCACCTGGACCGCCCAGCGCCAACTGAAGGTGAACCCGTGCGGTGGCGCACGGCGGCGCGGGAATGGTTGTCAGCGCGCGAGCAGCGTCGCGATCAGGTCAGCCCCGAAGCCCACTGCGGACCATGCCGTGCGGCGCCTCGGTCCACATCTCCTCGGTGTTAGTGAGTGTGCCGTCCACGTCGAAAAGCACTGCGCGAAGCTGATTCTGGGACCGGTGTGCGCTCATACCTCTTTGGCTACCGGGCCGGGGCCGGCTCCGTTATCTGCTGGCGCGGGGATAGCGATGATGATCCGGTGTCCTGAAAAATGAGGGCATCCGCGCGGCGCTACGCTTCTGACCGTGTCTCGTGCGGCCACCCCGGCGATCGCCGCCCTGATCAAAGCCGACGTCCTCCATGAGGTGCTGGCCTACCACCACGACGCGCGGGCCGAGTCATTCGGCGAGGAGGCGGTCGCGGCCCTGGCCGGCCGCCACGGTGTGGTGGCCGACCAGATCTTCAAGACGCTGATCGTCGCCGGGCCGTCCGGCCTGGCGGTCGCCGTGCTTCCGGTGCCGTGCAAGCTGTCGCTCAAGGCCGCCGCGGCGGCGCTGGGGTGGTCCAAGGCGGCGATGGCCGACCGCGCCGCCGCGGAGCGTTCGACCGGCTACGTGCTCGGCGGGATCTCGCCGTTGGGGCAGCGCCGCCGGTTGCCGACGGTCTTGGATTCCTCTGCGCTGCAGTTCGACCGGGTGCTCTGCAGCGCGGGCAAGCGCGGGTCTGACGTCGCACTGGACCCGCGGGATCTGGCCCGGCTGACCGCCGCCGTCGTCGCCGACATCCGGGCGCTCTGAACGGTTTCCACCTGCCCCAACCACCTGGCCGGAACGTCGATTCAGGAACCATAATGACGGGATGACGATCCGGCATAGGACTCTTCTCGCCGCGGCCGCCGCCCTCGCCCTGGCTGGCTGCAGCACCGCCCCGACCGAGGGCGCCAGAACGGGAGAGTCGGCGTCGGCCGGTTCGAGCGTGACGGCGGTTCCCGAAGCGAACAAGAAACAAGCACAGCAACTCGCCGAGGACGCCGAGAAGGTGATGCTGGACCCGGCGCTTCCACCGAGGGAGAAGTATCCGAAGGCGCTCGGGATGTTCCGGGATGCCCTGAAACTCGACCCCGACAACGCGCTGGCGAAAGACAGCATCAAGCTGATCGAGGACATCTACAAAGGCATGGGCCGCCCTGTTCCCCAACCTGCCTGAACCTTCTTGAGCCTTACGTCTGCGACGCTCTGACCAGGTATTTCGGCACCCCGCCAATCCGGCGGGGCGATGGCTCCGAATAGGACGTGACCGCCGGCCACCGGGCCGGCACACACGGACACCGGCCGCGGCAAACATTCCGCCGGCCGGGGAGGGGCTCCACATCATGGTTTCACTGATCAAATTGCTCGGACCTGGCGCGGTAATAGGCGGGCTGGGCGCTGCGCTGCTGTGCGGCGCCGGGACGGCCGGCGCGGACACCGGGACCGACGCCGGTCCGGGTCAGCGCGCTTCGCAGTCCACTGCCTCGGCGTCGGCTGCCGACAAACCTGCCCGCAAGATCAGGGCCGGCTCCTCGGGTGCCGCATCTGCTCGGCCCGCTGCGGCCGAACAACCGGCGCTGCGCAGCCGGGTCGCGCCGGCGGCGGTCGTGCGCACCGTGCGCATCAACGACACCAAGCCACCGGCCGCCGCCACGGTCAAGGCCGCCGCTCCGGTCGCCGCGGCCGTGTCGGCCCCGGTGCCGGTGGTGCCGTCCAGCGTGCCGGTCGACCCGGCCCAGTACGCGGGGACCTACTACGAGCAGGGCAGCGTCAAACAGTTCTTCAGCATCGGACTGGTGAACACCAAGGCCGTCTACACCGCCCGACCCGACGGCACCCTGGGTGTGCAGAACTCGGGCAACTACTTCTTCAAGCGCGGCCCGAGGTCCTCGATCACCGGCGCGGCGGTTTCGGTGAACGCCACCAACACCGCCCTCAACGTCGGCTTCGGCGGAACCCCGTCGGCCAACCCGCCGGGCAACTATCTGATCGTCGACCGCGCCCCGGACTACAGCTGGGCCATCGTCACCGACCCGAGCGGGCGAAGCGGGTTCATCCTCACCCGCAGCCAGACCATCGACCCGCAGACCTATCAGGAGCTCGTCGCCAAGGCGCGGGCACTCGGAGTGAAGGGCCGGATCACGCCGACGCGTCAATTCCCCTGAGCCGCAGCCGGTTTCCCGCGCACTAAAGGCCTGAGCGGTCCACCAGGAAGCCGAGCGCCTCGGCCCACGCCGACTCCGGCAGGTGATAGAGAACGTCGTTGTGTTCGGCCTGGTCCACCGTGATCAGCAGCTTGGGACCCGGGTAGCCGTCGTGCAGTTGGCGGCCGAAGCGAGCCGGGACGACGGTGTCGCGGCCGGCCACAATGACCGCGACCGGGCCCCGATAGTCCCGCAACCACTCCGCGGCGGGATACCGGTCCTGCAGCAGCCAGCGCACCGGCAGCCCCGGGTAGTGATGCTGGGCCACGTTGACCAGGCTGTCGAACGGGGTCAGCAGCAACATGCCGGCCACCCGGTCGGGATGTGACCGTGCGGTGGCCGCGGCGACGCCGGAACCCAGGGACTCACCGACGACGATCACCGGAACCCCGGCAGGGATGGATTTCAGGGCATCCTCCGCGGCGGCCAGAAACGCCTCCTGCGAGGGGCTTCCCTGCCGGGCTCCGTAGCCGGGATATTCCAGCAGGTAGACCGATACGGCCCGGTCGGGGGCGGCCGCCCGCAGCGGTGCGGCGTACTCCACGCGCTGTAGTGCGCACCCGGCGTTGCCGTGCGCGAGCAGCACGGCCAGCGGCGGGTGCCGGTCGTCGGGTCCGGGCATGCTTCGGTATCCGATGGGCTGGCCGTCGGCGTTGGTCCAGGCCTGCAACCCCTCGGCGGCGGCGGCCTGCGCGCAGGCGGCGGTATCCAGTCGCAGGGGGTGATAGATCAGCGAGCGCTGCACACCGGCGAAGAAGCCAACCATGGCCAGCACAATGCCGCCCGCCCCCAGCAGCGGCCAACTCCAGCGACGCACACCCGCAACCTACCGGCGGGCAGTCGATCGCCGGGTGCCCAACTGGATCGCCCACCGCAAGCCGGGCGATACTGGGTTGTGGTCAAAAACCCGCGCATTTGGATCTACCTGGTGGTCGGCCTGGCGGCGGCGGGCTACATCGGCTACACCCAGTGGCGTGACTCCGACGCCCAGCGTCTGCAGCGCTGCATCGGTGCGTCCATCGCCCAGATGAAACAGGACGTTCCCGCGCTGGCCGGTTTCGACAACGCCGAACCCTTCCTCGTCGATATGTCGCGCGCCAACTGTGCGCGGCAACTGGGGATCAACCCGGGGGCCGAGTAGCGGTAAGGCCTGCTACGCGACGCTATCGTCAGCTCTGCAGGATTCGTTGCATCGCATTCTCATTGAAGAAATCGAAGTCGATGTCCTCGACGTTCATGTGATGGCGAACCCGGTTGAAGAAATCGTTGACCGCGCCATTGAAGGCCTCGGTCGCATGCCGCTGCCGTTGCGGGTGAAACGCGGCCGCCAGTTCCCGGGCGGCCGCCGCGTAAAGCACCCGTTGGGAGCTCTCGGCCACATCGTGTGGGGCGACCAGCCGCAGCTCGGTCAGCAGCGTCACGGCGCGGCGGACGTCGTCGTCGAAGGCGCCGGTTGATCTCATCAGCTCCACTAGGGCCTCTGCCCGGCCGCTCCCCGCTGGAATCGCCGGGGCGATGGTCTGCGCCACCGCGACGAAGTCACCGTCGGATTCGGCGGCGGCTAGTTGCTCCACGACCGGGCCCCATTGCGCGGACGCCGCGGCCACCCCAGATTTGGTGACCGGGGTGTCGGTGATGGCGGTGATGAACCGGATTGCCGCCTCACGCAACAGGGTGTTGCGCTGGTTGCTCTGCTCAGAGGCGAGTTGACGTTCAAAGGACTTCTTAGACGTCCAGTACGTCGTCAGACCGCCCACAAGCGTGCCGAGCAGACTGGCCGACGCGCTGATCGCCGGAATCACCCAATTCGCCTGCCCGCTCACCGGTTGCAGGTTAGCCGGTCGTCGCACTGCGCGCTGTGCGACATCGCCGTGAGTGCCCGAGCGGCGACGTCAGGGTCAGCTACTGACTCCCGACAGGTACGCCGTCGCCTTGTCCTTCCAGAAATCGCCGTCGGTGATCACCCCGGCCGGTGTCACCGAGCCGCGGGTCGAGACGCCCAGCCCGGCGCCGAAAAGCACCGACAGCGCACCGGATTCGGCGGCCAGGGTCATGTGCTCAGTCCAGGTGAGGGTGTTGCCCGACACCGTCACGCCGGGATCATGATTGGCGCCGAAGTGAGCGAGGCGGCCGTCGGTAGCGGTGAAGGTGTCACCGAAGAAGTAGGAGGTGGCGGAGTCCTCGAACCCGCAGATCGCGTTCGGGGCACAGCCGTCGGCGCTGCTGTTGGGCAGGTCGCGTCCGGTGAGTGTCGTTGATCCGTTGATGTGGCCCTGCGGAATCTGCCACAGCATCACCTTGGTGCCGTTGAGTGTGGTCGACAGCGTCTTGACCAACAGCAGGTAGTTGTTCCACTGGTCGGCGTTGAAGAACCACAGCCCGATGTTGGGGTCGGCGACGGCCGCCTGCTGCAGGGTGGCGAGGACCGCCGGGAAGCGGGGGTCATAGGGGAGTTTGGTGTTCGGATCGAAGCCGATCTTCAGGCTCAGCAACTCGGCGGGCTTCAGGCCGAAGTACTTCTCGGTGTCGGCCTCGTTGCACGTGGTCGCGCAGAAGGTCTGGGCCGCGCGGACGAAGTCCGACAGGACCCCCCGTGCGGCCGTCTCGGTTCCGGTGTCGTAAATGAACGCCCCGTCCACGCCGTACTTGTCGATGGCGAGGAAGGGCTTGCGCTCGGGGCTGCCGATCCAGGACGTCACTCCCGCCTTGTCGAGGAAGTTACCGAGTTTGGTCGCGCCCTTGGTGATGGTCGCGCGCCCCTCATCCCAGCCGACCCCGGCGGTCCACTTGTTCTGCCACGGGTAGACCACCGAGTCGGTCTCGTGCAGCAGGCCCATCTTCTGGTTCTGGAAGTCGGCCACCGCCCAGATGTTGGTCTTCCAACCGATCCGCAGATTCGGCATCTTGGTGGCGGTGTAGTAATTGACCGCCTAGACGAACCCGGCGACGGTGTCAGGGAAGTCCGGGTCGACTCCCCGTGTGAGCAGCCCGGCCTCATACATCGACGAGACCTTGGCGGTGTTGAGCGTGCGGTCGCTGGGAGTCGGCACGAACGGGGTGGGCGTGGTGAACCTGGGCACGTTGATCGCCATGTAGCCGAGGAAGTCCGGCTCCATGACGACCTGAACCGGAATGCCGACTCTGTTCATCTCGGTGAAGTCGGTCGCCAGTTTGGTGAAGTAGCGCTTCATGTAGCCGGTGAACATGTTCGGGTCGCTCTGTCCCGAATTGCTCCAGTTGTAGTCGTTGATCGCCTGGTAGGCGGCATCCTCGCCTTCGGTGATCCCGGTCCGGCCGGCGGCGTTGTTGACGGCCTGGATGTTGTAGAACACCACCACCGGCACCAGCCCGTGCCGCACCGACTGGGTGAGCAGGCCACGAAGGTTGCCGTCGGTGGAGTCCGCGCCGCCCTGGTCGTAGATGTAGAGGTAGTCGATCGGCGCCACCCCGTCGCGGAAGTTGAAATCCTGCAGGAACGCATCGCCGGAGGCGTTCGACGAGGTGATCGACCCGACCGGGAGGTAACCGGTCACGGTGTCGGGCACCAGGTGGGTGACCGGGTCGGCGATATAGAGGCCGAGGTAGCGGCTGGCCGTGCCTTCCTTTTCCTTGACCGAGAGCCCGAGGAACCCGGGCGCCTTGGTGGTCAGGGTGAGCTGGTTGCCGTCGCCGGCGATGTCGACGAACGCCGGCTTGTTGGCCAGCACCGTGTAGGAGGACACCGGACCCGGCAGGGTGAGGGTGAACGTCTTGCCGGAATCGACCTTGATCGCGTCGGCGAACTGCTGGGTCGGGTCGACCCGCACCGCCAGCGCCGAGGCCGGCGCATCGAGTTCGGGGATGGCCATCACCGGCGCGGACATCGGGAGGCTTCCGATGACACCGGAACCCGACCCGAGCAGCGCGCTGCGCAGCCGCTTGCCGGCGGGCTGCGATGTGACGGTGAGGCCGAACGTCTCCTCGGACTCGTCGACGCCGTCCGGCAGGATGTTGACCGACACCTGCCGGGTCGTCTCGCCGGGGGCGAAGACCAGCACACCCGACACCGGGGTGAAGTCCGCGCCGCCGCTGGCGGTCCCGTCTTCCGTCGAGTACCGCACCGTCACGGTGTCGTCGTAGGCGTGCTGCAGGGTTACGTCGAAGACGGCCTTCTGCGGATCCCCGGCGCTGCCCTCGGGCACCAGCGAGTTACCCACGGTGACCACCGGGATGGTCGGGATGCCGGGCAGCAGCGCCCGCCGGGTCAGCAGCAGCGCCCCGGCGATGAGCTCATTGACGGGGTTCGACGGCAGGCTGGACAGGCGGGCGTTGAGCGTGTCGAGGAACTGGGCCAGCCTGACCGCCGGGCCGACCCGGTGCATGACGGGCGCGCTGGACGCCCGGCGCTCGGCCTGCGCGGCGGCCGGGTGCGCCGGGATGCTCGATTGTGTCGCGGCGGCCGGAACCGTCACTGCCGCGGCAGGAATGCTGACGGCGGGCGCGGGGGCCGACCAGTTCACCGGAACCGAAGCGGCAGGGGGCGTTTCGTCCGGCGGGTTGACCTTCACCGCCGACGGTGCCGGGCGGGTGGGCGCTGTGGCCTTCGCGATAGCGGTCTTGGCGGGCTTGTTCGCCGCGGCAGGCGGGGCGGCGACCCGCGGGGTCCGGGTGGTGCGAGACCCCGCCCGCGGTGTCGACGCGCGCTCCGTTGCCGTCCGCTCAGACCGGGGCCGTTCCGGGCGGGAGTTCTCGGAGCTGTCGGGGGAGTCCGCGACGGCCACCCCGGTGGCCTGTCCGCAGAGTGCGAGCCCGAGCGCGAACGCGGCCGCACCCGTCCTAACGCCGAATCTGGTCATTGGTGCCACCCCGCTGAATCGACGATAAGTCTGATCGACCCTATCGGTTGCGCAGGTGGAACGGAACTCTCGTTTCGTTTCACATCGTCAGCTCGGCCACCACGGCGAAGTGGTCGCTGGCCCAGACGCTCTC
>CAZRFC010000183.1:0-8627 GCA_964598975.1 uncultured Mycobacterium sp.
CCGGCTACTACGACGGGATCGGCGCCGCCCGCGACGTCATCCAGAACCACCTGCTGCAACTGCTCGCTCTGACCGCGTTGGAGGAGCCGACGAGTTTCCACCCCGACGAGGTGCGGGCCGAGAAGATCAAAGTGCTCAGGGCGACCAGCCTGGCTCAACCCCTGGACCTCACCACCGCCCGCGGCCAGTACGCCGGTGGCTGGCAGGGCGGCGAGAAGGTGGTCGGCCTACTCGATGAGGAGGGGTTTTCCAAGACCTCCACCACCGAGACCTACGCGGCGATCACCCTCGACGTCGACACCCGCCGCTGGGCGGGTGTGCCGTTCTATCTCCGTACCGGAAAACGGCTGGGACGCAGGGTCACTGAGATCGCACTGGAGTTCAAGCGAGCACCGCACCTGCCGTTCGACGCGACGATGACCGAGGAACTCGGCCAGAACGCACTGGTGATCCGGGTCCAACCGGACGAAGGCATCACCCTGCGGTTCGGCTCCAAGGTCCCGGGAAGCACCATGGAGGTCCGCGACGTCAACATGGACTTCTCCTACGGTTCCGCCTTCGCCGAGGACTCCCCCGAGGCCTACGAACGGCTGATCCTCGACGTCCTGCTGGGGGAACCGTCGCTGTTCCCGAGCAATGCCGAAGTCGAGTTGTCCTGGCAGATACTCGATCCCGCGCTGGAGTACTGGGCTAGCCACGGACAGCCCGACCCCTACCCGTCGGGCTCGTGGGGCCCGGAGTCCGCGTTCGAGATGCTGGCGCGTTCCGGCCGGCAATGGAGGCGCCCGTGATGAGCGACAGCGAAGAGCGGAGTGCAATCCCGTGATCGTCGATCTGCCCGACACCACCACGAACGAGATCAACAAGCGCATCACGTCGCTGCGTGAGGAAGGCGGCGCGATCACCCTCGGCCGGGTGCTGACCCTCGTGGTCGCCCTCGATTGCGAGGAGATCCTGGAGTATTCGGTCGATGCCGCCGTGTCCGCCAGCCGCGAGCACCCCTGCCGCATCATCGTGGTGGTCCCTACCGACCGTCTGGCCACCGAGGCGCGACTCGACGGACAATTGCGGGTCGGCGGCGACGCGGGGGCCGGCGAAGTCGTCGTGCTGAAGACGGCCGGCCCCTTGGCCGGCCACGCCAGCAGCGTCGTGCTTCCGTTCCTACTGCCCGATACCCCGGTGGTGGCGTGGTGGCCGGGTTCGGCGCCGGAGGTTCCCGCGCAGGATCCGCTGGGACGCTTGGCGATCCGCCGGATCACCGACGCCACCCGCACCGAAGATCCGCTGGCCTCGCTGCGCAGCCGGATCAACGGATACACCCAGGGCGACACCGATCTGGCCTGGAGCCGGATCACCTACTGGCGAGCATTGCTGGCCTCAGCGCTGGATCAGCCGCCGTACGAGCCGATCACCAGCGCTGTGGTGTCCGGACTTGCCACCGAACCCGCGCTGGACATTCTGGCCGGCTGGCTGGCCAGCCGTATCGAGGGGACGGTGCGCCGGGAAGTCGGCCCGCTGATGGTCGAGCTGGAACAGCCCAGCCAGACGGTGCGGCTGAGCCGGCCGCAGGACGGATCCACCGCAACGTTGAGCCGGACCGGCCGCCCGGACGCGCAACTGCCGTTGGCGCGGCGGGAGACCCGGGAGTGCCTCGCCGAGGATATGCGCCGACTGGACGCCGATGAGGTCTACCACGAGGCGCTTCTCGGTCTGGACAAGGTGCATTACCCGGATGGCTGATGCGAACGTCGACATCGACGTCTTTCCGGACACCGAGGCTCTGGTGCAGGCTGCCGGTGACCGGTTGGCCGACGCCATCAGCGCCGCAATCGCCGCGCGCGGCCTGGCCTGGGTGGTGCTCACCGGTGGCGGTACCGGAATCGGACTGCTCAAGGTGCTCGGCGGCCACCCGGTCGACTGGGCTCGGGTTCATCTTTTCTGGGGTGATGATCGTTTCGTCCCCCACGATGACGACGAGCGCAACGAGAAGCAGGCCCGCGAGGCACTGCTGGACCATATCGAGATCCCCGCCGCCAACATCCATCCGATGCCGCCCAGCGACGGCGAATGGGGCGACGACATCGTGTCCGCGGCCCGCGCTTACGAGGCCACCTTGGCCGAGGTCGCCGCCGGTACAAATGCCGAAATGAGTCGGCCGACACCGGATTTCGATATCCACCTTCTCGGCATGGGCGGAGAGGGCCACATCAATTCGTTGTTCCCCCACACCGCCGCGGTACGGGAGGCCGACCGGATGGTGGTCGCCGTCACCGACTCCCCCAAGCCGCCGCCGCGGCGGATCACCTTGACCCTGCCCGCGGTACGCCGATCGCGCCAGGTGTGGCTGGTGGTTTCCGGCGACGCCAAGGCCGATGCCGTGGCCGCCGCCGTCGCCGGCGCCGACCCCGACGACTGGCCGGCGGCCGGAGCCCGAGGCAGCGAGAAGACTGTTTGGCTTCTTGACTCCGCAGCGGCGGGCGAACTGTCACACTGACTGCCATGGACGAGAAGACCCGGCCCCGCAGTCCAGTCGATCGGATCCGAACGCTGGCGCAGGCGGCACTGAACGCCGACGAGACAGTCGATCAGGTTGATCACGTCCTCGATGACCTCGAACAGAGCCTGGCCGGACTCAATACGGCCGTGCGCGGGTTGGAGGGATCACTGGACTATTTCGACAAGACCCTCAACCGGCTCAACGAGACGCTCGGACAGTTGGAGGGGATCGTCAACCGGGTGGAACGCATGGTCGACGTCGCCGAATCAGCCATGTCGCCCGTCGTGGCAACCGAAGCCGCGGTCCGGGGCGTGTTCAACGCGATATTGCGCAAGTAAGCTTCCGCACACCGCTCAGCCGCTGTTCCGCAGCGCCGAGGCCAGTCCGCTCATGGTGAGCAGGATTCCCCTTCGGAGCAGTTCGTCGTCGTCGCCGCCGCGGTACCGGCGCAACAACTCCACCTGCAGGTGGTTAAGCGGTTCCAGATACGGAAACCGGTTGAACACAGACCGGGCCAGCGCAGGGTTGTCGGCCAGCAGGTCCTCATGCCCGGTGACCAGTCTGTGCATCTCGATGGTGCGCTCGTGCTCCACCAGGATCTTGGCGAACACCCGTTCCCGCAGGTCGGGGTCGGCGACCAATTCCGCGTAGCGAGCCGCCAGACCCATATCGGATTTTGCCAGCACCTGCGCCATGTTGGACAGCACGGTCTGGAAGAACGGCCACTTGAGGTAGAGGTTCCGCAACACAGCCACCCGTTCTTCGCGATCGGCTGGGTTCTCCCCCTGGCTGATCCACTCCTGCAGGGCCGTGCCGGTGCCGTACCAGCCGGGCAGCATCACTCTGGACTGACTCCACGCCAGCACCCATGGGATCGCGCGCAGATCGGAGATTGACGTGGTTGCCTTGCGGCTGCTGGGGCGGCTGCCGATATTGAGTGAGCCGATCTCGCTGACCGGGGTCGACTGCTCGAAATACTCGACGAAACCCTCTGTGTGGTGGACCAATTCGGCATAAGCACGCTGCGCCAGGGCAGCAAGTTCGTCAAGCACGCGATAGGCGGGTGCGGCGGCATCGCCGAGGCCCTCCACGTCGAGCAGGGTGGACTCCAAGGTTGCCGCGACAAGGCTCTCGAGGTTGCGGTGCGCGATGCGAGGCTCGGCGTATTTGGCGGCGATCACCTCACCCTGCTCGGTGAGGCGCAACGATCCATTGACTGCACCGGGCGGCTGGGCCAGGATCGCGTCGTAGCTGGGGCCGCCACCGCGACCGATCGTCCCCCCGCGGCCGTGGAAGAGCCGCAACCGGATCCCGGTGTCACGGGCAGCCTCCACCAGATCCAACTCGGCACGGTAGAGCGCCCAATTCGCGGCCAGGTAGCCGCCGTCCTTATTGGAGTCGGAGTAGCCCAGCATGATCTCCTGGCTGTCTCCGCGGGCGGACACCATTGCGCGGTAGATCGGCACCGCGAGGGAGTCGCGCAGGATTTCCGCTCCGCGCTGCAAGTCGTCGATCGTCTCGAACAGCGGCACGATGCCGACCGGCGCGTGAATGTTATCGCCGGCGGCAGTCCCCGAAAGATCAAGGAGCCCTGCTTCTTTGAGCAGCAGCGCGGCCTCCAGCATGTCCGATACCGACTGGCACATTGAGATGATGTAGGTGGGTACAGCCTCGGCACCCAGCGACCGCACTGCAGCCGCTGCCGCGATGAGGATGTCCAGTTCCTTGCGGGCAAGTTCCGACAAGTCGGCGTCACCGCGGATCAACGGCCGTCGGGTCGACAGTTCGGCCACCAGGACCTCGACCCGCTGCGACTCCGACAGGGACGCATAGTCCGGATGAACACCAGCCCACTCCAGCAGTTCGGCCACCACCTGCTCGTGGGTCTCGGAGTTCTGCCGCATATCCAGACCACACAGGTGAAAACCGAAGGCGTCTAACCCGTCCCGCAGCCGGGCGAGTCGATCGTCGGCGAGCACCGCACTGCCGTGATTGCGCAGCGAGGTGTCTATCACCGCGAGGTCGGTCTGCATCTCCTCGGCCGACCGGTAGGGCGGCAGTCCATCGTCGAGTACATGCTCGGGCATCCGATCGAGCACATCGGCAGCCGTGGCGGTCAGTCTCGCCCGGATCACCCGGACCGCCCGCCGGTAGGGTTCGTCGGCCCGCGCATCGGCGGTGCATGCCGATGCCAAGGCGCAAAGTTCGTCATCGACCTGTACCAGCCGGGCCGACATCGACAATTCCTGCTCCAGCAGGGCCAGTTCGTCGAAGTAGAAGGCCAACGCGGTAAAGGCGGCACTGCCGGTGGCCAACCGGACCACATCGGCGTTGACATTCGGATTGCCGTCCCGGTCGCCTCCGATCCAGGAACCTGGACGGACGATCGGACGTTGCAGCAGCGTCGCATCCGGCCAGCGGGAGCGCAGTTCGTCACGCACCGCGGCATTGACCTTGGGAACCACCTCGAAGAAGGAAGCCGGGTAATAACGCAGGCCCGACTCGATCTCGTCGGCAACTTTCAACCGGGACAACCGAATCAGCGCGGTCTGCCACAGGGTGAGGATCTGCCGGCGCAGCTCCTGCTCGATCGGGTGGCCGTCGTCGGTCTCGATGCGGCCGTGCATCCGCAGCCGCATCAAACGGGTGATGCGATTCTGGGTGTCGAAGATGGTGCGGCGCCTGGTTTCGGTGGGGTGGGCGGTAATGACCGGAGACACCAGCGCACCGCGCAGTCCCTCCGCGACCGCTTCAGCAGACAGGCCCGCCGCGTCGAGCTTCTGATAGGTCGCCGCCAGCGTGCTGTCCAACGGCGGCTCGCCCGCCGCGATGTGCATCTCCCGGCGCCGCTCGCGGTGAATGTCCTCGGCAACATTGGCCAGCAGCGCGAAATTGCTGAAGGCCCGGATCACCGGAATGGCCTGATGGATGTCGATCCCGGAGAACATCTCGGCAAGCTGCGCTCTGTCGATCTCCGAGCGTCGCACCCGAAAGGACTCCACCCTGGCACGTTCGACCAGATGGAAAACCTCCGCGCCGTTCTGCTCGCGGACGGTGTCCCCGAGCATAGCGCCGAGTAGCCGAATGTCCTCGCGCATCGGTTCGGTCGCCTCGCGGCCCACCTTGGTTCGGTAGACCGAGCCGATCGGATCCAGCGAGGTGTCAGTCATGGGTTCAAGTATCGGGCAGGATCGTCTTCTGTGCCCGCCCCGCAATCCCCCGCGCTCCGGCCCACCGTCTTTACCGCACGGCGAGTCATCACCATGGACCCAGCGCAGCCGGAAGCGACCGCGGTTGCGGTCGCCGAGGGCCGGATCGTCGCGGTCGGCTCCCCCGCCGATCTGACCGGGCATGTCGACGACACCTTCGACGACGCGGTCCTGGTCCCCGGCCTCATCGACCAGCACCTGCATCCGATCCTGGGCGCCAGCACCCTGATGACCGAGGTCATCGCCATCGAAGACTGGGTACTGCCGCAGCGGACGTTTCCGGCCGCACACAGCGCCGAGGAATACCGGCGACGGCTGGCCGACGCCGAGCGGGGGCTGGACGATCCGGACGAGTGGCTGTTCTCCTGGGGCTACCACAAGCTGTGGCACGGCGATCTGGACCGGTCAGCCCTCGATGAGATCAGCGCCGACCGCCCGTTGGTGGTGTGGCAGCGGTCCTGCCACGAGTGGTACCTCAACACCGCGGCGGTGACGGCGCTGGGCTTGACCGCGGAGCAGATGGCCGACTGCGGCCCGGCAAGTGACATGGTCGATTTCGCCGCCGGACACTGGTGGGAAGCAGGTATGAACCTGCTGCTGCCCAGCCTGACCCCGGTCTTCATGTCGCCGCAGCGGCTTGCCGATGGCCTGCGTCAATTGGTGGGCTATCTGCACGCCAACGGTGTCACCGCGATCAATGAGCCCGGGATCATGTGGGCCGTCGAGCCGTGGGGTCTCTACCAGCAGATCCTCGGCGCCGACGACACTCCCTTCGGCTCAACGTTTCTCGTCGATGCCCGCAGCCAGGCGGACGCGGGGATGGATCCGGCCGCCGCGGTGGCCGACGCGGAGGCTCAGGTAGCCCGCGCCGCCACGGGAAAGGTCCGGCTGCTTCCCAAGCAGGTCAAGTTGTTCGCCGACGGGGCGATCATCAGCCAGTTGATGCAGATGCGCGAACCCTATCTGGACGACGACGGGCACCCCGACCTGTGTCATCACGGCGAGTGGATGATGCAACCGGAAACCTTCCGGGCGTTCGCCCGGGCCTACTGGGATGCAGGCTGGCAGTTGCACATTCACGTCAACGGCGACGCCGCCTTGGACCTGGTGCTCGACACCGTCGCCGACTGCCGCGCGGACCATCCGCGCACAGACCACCGCACCGTCATCGTGCACTTCGCCAACTCCAGCGAGGAACAGATCGACCGGCTCGCCGAACTGGGCTGCATCGTCTCGGCAAACCCGTATTACCCGGTCGGCTTTGCCGACCGCTACAGCGCACATGGGCTGGGTCCGGGCCGCGCCGACTCGATGGTGCGGGCCGCGTCAGTGCTGCGCCGCGGAATCCCGTTGTCGTTGCATTCCGACCTGCCGATGGCACCGGCCGCGCCGCTGGCGCTGGCCTCATTCGCGGTGAACCGCCGCACCCCCAGCGGCCGGGTGGCCGGCAGCGGTCAGCGCATCTCGGTGCATGAGGCCCTGAGCGCGGTCACCATCGGTGCCGCCTACTCGTGGCGAATGGAGCACGAACTGGGTAGTGTCACGCCCGGCAAGGCGGCGAACTTCACCGTCCTGGCGCAGGACCCCTACGAAGTGGCCCCTGAACAACTTGGTGGGATCCCGATTCTCGGGACCGTGTTCGAGGGACGCTGGTTCCCTCGGCCCTGATATGCGTCCCGCGACTCCGCCAAGACCTACGACGTGTACTTGATCAGCAGCGCGATGCCGACGATCGACGTCAGCCAGATCCCGGTGACGAATAGAGTCAACCGGTCGAGGTTCTTCTCCACCACCGTCGACCCGGAGAGGCTCGACTGAACACCGCCGCCGAACAGCGTGGACAGGCCGCCGCCCTTGGCCCGATGCAGCAGGACCAGCAGCACCACCAGGATGCTGGTGATGATCAGCACGATATCGAGGGCGAGCATCATGGCCGCCAGCCTACCGGGTCAGGACGCCGGTCAGGGCAGTGGCCCGCCGGCGGCGATCGCCGACAGCATTGCGAACTGCTCACCGTCCAGGGACGCCCCGCCCACCAAGCCGCCGTCGACGTCCTGCTGGGCGACGAGCTCCCCGACGTTCTTGGCGTTCATCGAGCCGCCATAGAGCACCCGGATACCCTCGGCGATCTGCGGGGAAGCCAGTTCAGCCAGTTTGGAACGGATGGCGCCGCACACCTCCTGGGCGTCGGCGGCGCTGGCCACCCGGCCGGTTCCGATGGCCCAAACCGGCTCGTAGGCGATCACCGCCTTGGCCAACTGCTCCTGGTTGAGGCCGGCCAGCGAGCCCTCCAACTGGGCGAGATTGAACTCCACGTGGTTGCCGGCTTCCCGGACCTCGAGGTGCTCGCCGATGCAGATGATCGGAATCAGCCCGTGCCGGAAGGCGGCGGCCGCCTTCGCCGCGACGGTGGCATCGTCCTCGTGGTGATAGGTCCGCCGCTCTGAGTGGCCGACCACCACGAATGTGCATCCCAGCTTGGCCAGGAAGGCCCCGCTGATATCGCCGGTGTAGGCGCCGGAGTCGTGCGGCGAGAGGTCTTGTGCGCCGTAGGTCAACCGCAGTTTGTCACCGTCGACCGAGGTCTGGACGCTGCGCAGATCGGTGAACGGCGGAATGACGGTGACGTCGACCTTGTCGAAGTACTTGTCGGGCAACGCGAAGGCGATCTTCTGCACCAGGGCGATGGCCTCGAAATGGTTGAGGTTCATCTTCCAGTTGCCGGCGATCAGCGGTTTGCGGGACACAGCACTCCTCGTTCGATGGGCTTCGGTGGGTTCCGACGGGGTTCGTTCCGACCGGTCAGGCCGACGCGTCGGTGTTCAGCACGTCGATACCCGGCAGGGTCTTGCCCTCAAGGTATTCCAACGAGGCCCCACCGCCGGTGGAAATGTGCGAGAAACCGTCCTCAGGTAGCCCGA
>CAZRFC010000184.1:0-8611 GCA_964598975.1 uncultured Mycobacterium sp.
GGCCTGGCGCCACTGGGGGACCTCAACCCGCTGCTATATCAGGTGGCCAAAGGTGCTGTCGTCCCCGGCTTCCGGGACATCGAACTGGGCGGCAACGCGATCAGTCCGGGCGGAACCGGCTACGACATGGTCACCGGCCTCGGGAGTCCCAACGTCGAGAACCTGGTCAAGAACATCCAGTTGCACCGCACGGTGGGCCGATGACGGTCGAATCATTCGAGGGCTACGGCGTCCCGCGTGGCCGGTACGCCGCCGAACCGGTTCGCGGTCCGAAATACTTTGTGACGCTGGGAATTTGGGCGATAATTCTGGCTTTCGGCCTGATGGTCCTGTCCTTCGTGGACAGCCGGGGTCCAGACCTGCCGACCCGCTATGTCTGCCCGCCGGACTGCGGCCGGCCGCCGACTGGGCTGCCGGTGGCGACCAACCCGCGTTTCACCGCGCCGGACGGCTCATTCTCGGTGTCCTACCCGACACCCGGCGCGGCTTATCAGATCACCCTGGATCCCAACGGTGTCACCGCCGAACTGACCGCAGGCGACGGGGGGACGCTGCGACTGTTCAGTCAACCCGCTCGGGGACGTTCCGCCGAACAGATCGCCACCGAGTTCACCCAGGAGGGTTTCCCCGACGCCGTGGTCGCCTACCAACTGCCCAACGCGACCGTTGGCTACCACCCCGGCTACGGCGAGGTCGCCGATTTCCAGCCGCTGGCCGCTTCGAGCCAGACGAGCCTGCTGCGGGTCATCGTCATCGCGGCGGTCAAGAACGACCTCGCCCTGGTGGCGGCCGCGGTGGGCCCGTTCCGGCAGTTCACGCCAAGTTCCGGGCCGGGACCACCGTCGCCTGCCAATCTCCAGATCGCCCAGGACATGGGCAAGTACGTCAACAGCTTCACCTGGCGGGGAGATCCGCCGCGCTGAAAACTATTGCGGCCCGGGGTCCTTCGGCGGCGGCTGCTCATGGCCGTCCGGGTCGGGCGGCGGTTGCCGATTCAGCCAGTCCTTCAGCCGGAACAACTGACTGGCCACCAAACCCACGCCGACGAACAGCAGCCCGCCGACGATCAGCGCAGTGTTCATCGGAGCACCTTCCCTCCCAACTACCCTGTTCCAGTGTCCCAGGCGTCCCGTGATGACGTGCGCACGGTTCGTGCGCGTCTGGACGGCCTCACCATCCGGGACGCCGCCCGGCTAGGCCGGCGGCTGAAGTCTCTGCGAACACCGATCAACGCCGACAAACTGCGTGATCTGGTCAAGCAGATCGACGCCGCCGAGGCGCTGGTCGCGGCCCGGACCGCGGCCGTCCCGACGATCACATACCCCGACTTGCCGGTCAGCCAACTCCGCGGTGAACTGGCCGGGGCGATCGCCGCCCACCAGGTCGTGGTGGTGGCCGGCGAAACCGGTTCGGGCAAGACCACCCAACTGCCGAAGATCTGCCTGGAGTTGGGCCGCGGTATCCGGGGCACCATCGGTCACACCCAGCCCAGGAGGCTGGCCGCCCGGACCGTCGCCGAGCGCATCGCTGAGGAACTCGGCACGCCGCCGGGGGATTACACGGTCGGCTACAGCGTCCGATTCACCGACCAGGTCAGCGACCGCACATTGGTCAAGCTGATGACCGACGGAATCCTGCTCGCCGAAATCCAACGCGACCGGCGCCTGCTGCGGTACGACACCCTGATCCTCGACGAGGCCCACGAGCGCAGCCTCAACATCGACTTCCTGCTGGGCTACCTGCGGCAATTGTTGCCACGCCGACCCGACCTCAAGGTGATCGTCACCTCCGCGACCATCGAACCGGAACGCTTCGCCGCCCACTTCCGGGGCCCTAACGGCCCCGCCCCGATCGTCGAGGTTTCCGGGCGCACCTATCCGGTCGAAATCCGTTACCGCCCTCTGGAACTGCCCCACGAAACCGATACCAGTTCCGCCTCAGACGGCGGCGCCGACTCGGCCGACGACCCCGACCACGAGGTCGTGCGCGTCGAGCCACGCGACCAGACCGAAGCGATCATCGACGCACTGCACGAACTTTCGGCCGAACCGCCGGGGGACGTGCTGGTGTTCCTGTCCGGCGAACGGGAGATCCGCGACACCGCCGAAGCGATCCGGGGCGCCTATCGCAGCGGCATCGAGGTGCTGCCGCTGTATGCCCGGCTGCCGACCGCCGAGCAGCACCGGGTGTTCGTCCCCAACACCAGCCGCCTCACCCGACGGGTGGTGCTCGCCACCAATGTCGCCGAGACCTCCCTGACGGTGCCGGGTATCCGCTACGTGATCGACCCGGGAACGGCGCGAATCTCGCGGTACAGCAGGCGGACCAAGGTCCAACGCCTGCCCATCGAGGCGATCTCGCAGGCGTCCGCGGCCCAACGCGCCGGACGATCCGGTCGCACCGCACCGGGGGTGTGCATCCGGTTGTACTCCGAGCAGGACTTCGACGGCCGGCCGCGCTACACCGACCCGGAGATTCTCCGCACCAATCTGGCGTCGGTGATCCTGCAGATGGCCGCCCTTCAACTCGGCGATGTCGCCGATTTTCCGTTCCTGGACCCGCCGGAGCGGCGCAGCATCAACGACGGCGTGCAGGTGCTCCAAGAACTCGGTGCCTTCGACGCGGGCGGCGCGATCACCGATATCGGACGGCGTCTGGCGCAACTGCCGGTGGACCCGAGACTGGGCCGGATGATCTTGCAGGCCGACACCGAGGGGTGCCTGCCCGAGGTGCTGGTACTGGCGGCTGCGCTGTCGATCCCGGATCCGCGGGAGCGGCCCATCGACCGGGAGGAGGCTGCTCGCCAGAAGCACGCCCGTTTCGCTGACGACAGTTCGGACTTCATGTCCTACCTTAATCTGTGGCGCTATCTTCTCGGTCAGCGCAAAGCATTGTCCGGCAACGCATTTCGACGCATGTGTCGTGAAGAGTTCCTGCACTACCTGCGTATCCGGGAATGGCAGGACCTCACCGGTCAGTTGCGCGGCATCGCGGCCGGAATCGGCCTTCGGGCCGCCCGCGACGGGACCGCCGAACCCGCTGCACCGGCGCGAGTGCACGCAGCCCTGGCCGCCGGACTGCTGTCCCATATTGGGATTCGGGAAGGGGAGTCCCGCGAGTATCTCGGTGCCCGCGGCGCCCGATTCGTTCTGGCGCCCGGATCGGTGCTCACCAAACGCCCGCCGCGCTGGATCATGGTTGCCGATCTGGTCGAGACCAGCCGGCTCTACGGCCGGATCGCTGCGCGAATCGAACCCGACGCCGTTGAACGCGTCGCCGGGCAGCTCGTGCAGCGCTCCTACAGTGAGCCGCACTGGGACGCCCAGCGAGGCGCCGTCATGGCCTATGAGCGGGTCACCCTGTTCGGACTGCCGCTGGCCGCCCGCCGTCGGGTCGGCTATGCGACGGTCGACCCCGTCGAGGCGCGCGAGTTGTTCATCCGGCACGCATTGGTGGAGGGGGACTGGCAGACCCGGCACCACTTCTTCGCCGACAACTCCCGGGTCCGCGCAGAGGTGGCCGAACTCGAGGAGCGCGCGCGGCGGCGGGACCTGCTGGTCGGCGACGAAGCGATCTACGCCTTCTACGACTCGCGCATCCCCTCGGACGTTGTTTCGGCCCGGCACTTCGACGGGTGGTGGCGGAAGCAACGGCAGCGCACGCCGAATCTGCTGACGATGACCCAGGCTGATCTGCTGCGGGTGGCCGACGCGGACGCGGATCGCCCGGACCACTGGGAGTCCGGCGATCTGTCGCTGCCGCTGACCTACCGATTCGAGCCCGGGGCGGCCGACGACGGTGTGACCGTGCATGTTCCGGTCGGGGTGTTGGCCCGACTCGGTGGGCAGGAGTTCGGCTGGCAGGTGCCGGCCCTTCGCGAAGAACTGATCACCGCCCTCATCAAGTCCCTGCCCAAAGACCTGCGCCGTAACTTCGTTCCGGCACCGGACACCGCCCGTGCTCTGCTGCCTGACCTGCGCCCCGGCGAGGAGCCGCTACTGGAGACGTTGCAGCGGGAACTGCACCGCCGTAGCGGGATTCTGGTTCCGCTCAACGCGTTCGACCTCGAGAAGCTTCCCGCGCACCTGCGCCTCACGTTCGCCGTGACCTCACCCGACGGCGCCGAACTGGGCCGCGGCAAGGATCTCGCCGCCCTGCAGCGCCAGTTGGCGGGGCAGACCCGCCGCGCGGTCGCCGAGGCGGTCGCCGGCGACCTGGAGCGCCGCGGACTCCGCGGTTGGCCCGACGACCTCGACGAACTTCCCCGCAGCGTCCAGCAGGCCGGGGTCCGGGGCTATCCCGGCCTGGTGGACACCGGTTCCGCGGTCGATATTCGGGTGTTCGCCACCGAGTCCGAACGGGATGCCGCGATGCGGCACGGGCTACGGCGGCTACTGCGGCTATCCACCAAATCCCCGGCGAAGAAGATTGAGAAGGACCTCGATCTACGTCGGCGGTTGGTCCTGGGCAACAACCCCGACGGGTCGCTGGCGGCTCTGCTGGAGGACTGCGCGGACGCCGCCGTCGAGGCCGCCGTCCCGAACCCGGTCTGGAACCGAACCGACTTCGAGTCCGCGCGGCAGCGGGTTCGCGACACGTTGCCGTCCACCATCGCCGAGATTCTGCGTCGCGTGGAGTCGGTGCTCGAGGCGCTCCACGATGTGCAGGTGGCGCTGCCGGAAAAACCTTCGGCCGGGCAGGCCGCCGCGGTAGCCGATATCCGCCGTCAGCTTGCGGAGCTCGTGGGACCCGGGTTCGTCAGCGCATGCGGTGCCGCGCATCTGGCGGACCTCACCCGCTACCTCACCGCGATCGCCCGCCGGATCGAACGGCTTCCTCAGGGGCTTGTCGCGGACCGCGAACGGATGGATCGTGTTGCCGCCGTCCAAGACGCCTACGATGAACTGGTGCAGGCGATTTCACCGTCACGCGCGGCCGCCGCGGACGTCGTCGACATCGCCAGGATGATCCAGGAATTCCGGGTGAGTCTGTGGGCACAGCAGTTGGGCACCCCACGTCCGGTCAGCGAGCAGCGTATCTACCGGGCAATCGACGCGGTGCTGGGGTAGGGGGAGCCGTGCCCGCCACCAAGCCCCTGGACCTCGTCCTCTCCGGCGGCGGAGTCAAAGGCGTCGGACTCGTCGGCGCGGTGGTGCGTCTGATGGAGGCCGGCTACCGCGCGCGCAGGGTGGCGGGTACCTCGGCCGGTTCGATCGTCGGTTCGATCGTGGCCGCCGCAGGGACATCAACGAAACTGGGGCCCAGAGACATTCGCGATCTCGCGATGAGTATCGACTACCGCAAGTTCCTCGACCCGGGTGTGTTCGAACGGGTGCCGCTGCTGGGGCCGGCGTGGGCGATCCTGGAGGGCAGAGGTGTCTACAAGGGTGATTACGCGCACGACTTCGTGACCGAGCAGTTGAAGAGCCTGGGGGTGGAGACTTTCGGGGATCTTCGGCTCGACGACGATCAGCTTCCCGAGCAGCGCCGCTACCGACTGGTGGTGACCGCCACCGATGTCACCCGCGGCCAGTTGGTGCGGTTGCCCTGGGACTACTTCGACGTCTACGGGCTGAATCCCGACGAACAACCGGTCGCCGATGCGGTGCGGGCGTCGATGTCGATCCCGTTCCTTTTCCGGCCCGTCACGCTCACCAGCGCGGCTGGCCTGGAATCAACGCTGGTCGACGGCGGGCTGCTGTCGAACTATCCGATCGACACCTTCGACCGTCTCGACGGGAAGCCGCCGCGCTGGCCCACGCTAGGGGTGACCTTGCTGCCGAACCTGCCGGCCGGCAACGACAAGGTGATTCCCGGCCTGGCTCCGGTGCGGGCCTTCAGCGGTCCGCGCCTGCTCGAACAGGTGCTGACCACGATGCTGGTCGGCCGGGACCAGGCCTATCTCAACGAGCCGTGGGTCAGCGCGCGGACCATCCGGGTCGACTCCACCGAGGTCGGGGTGGTGGAGTTCGACGCCACCCGGGACGAGATCGACGGGCTGTACCGCAGCGGTTACGACGCTGCGACGAAGTTCCTGTCCACCTGGGACGAGGTCGCCTACATCACCCAATTCCGGTGAAGCCACGCACTGTCAACGGCCCTTTTCGACGCGCTTCTTCAAACCGTTGAGCGCCTGATCGACGATCGTGGCGGCCGCTTTCTTCTTCATGAATCCCATCATCGGGATCTTCGGGTCGATCTCGAGTTCGTAGATCACCTTGGTGCCGTCCCCGTCGGGCTGCAGTGTGTAGGACCCGATGAGCTTTTTCATCATGCCGGACTTGGGTTTTCCGTCGTCATGGGAATTCAGCGACCAGCTGACCGCGTCGTTTCCGGTCCAGATGTAGGAGATCTCGTAGGTGTCCTTGCCCACCGGGGTGGAGATGCTGAACGCCGCATCCTTGGTGGCGCCGTCGTCGTGGGTGGTGATGATCTCGACCGCGGTGAATCCCTCACTCCAGTTCGGGTAGTCCTCCAGGTCGGCGATCACGGCCATCACCTCTTCGGGTGTGGCGTTGATCTTGATCGACTCCGAGACGCTTTCAGCCATGGTTCCTCTTTCTCGATTCAGGGGCGGCCGGCGGCGACGGGCACCGCGCCGGTGTGTGCGACGGCAGTGTCCAGCACTAGATCCGCCACCCGTGAGCGGTGCTGCTCGGCGCTGCCCAGCAGTGCGGCATCGGTGGCCGCCCGCTTGAAATACAGGTGCGCCTGATGCTCCCAGGTGAACCCGATGCCGCCGTGTACCTGGATGGTGTCGGCGGCAATACGACTGAAAGCCGCCGAGCAGGTCGCCTGGGCGATACTGACCGCCAATGCCGGATCGTCGGAGCCGTCGCCCAGTGCCCACACGGCGTGGTAGGCGGTGGAACGCGCGTGCTCCAGATCGACCAGCATGTCGGCCAGTTTGTGCTTGATCGCCTGAAAGGAACCGATCTGCCGACCGAACTGCAGCCGGGATTTGGCGTACTCGACCGACAGATCGAGCAGGTGCTGCGCAGCGCCCACCTGCTCGACCGCGAGCAGCGCAGAACCCACCTGGAGGGCGTGCGTGATCACCCGGTCGGCCTCATCCGGGCCGGCGAGCAGACGAGCCGGGGCGCCGTCGAGGGCGACGGTAGCCTGCGGCCGGGTCAGGTCCATGGTCACCAGTGAGGTGCGCTGCACATCAGAGGCAGCCACTGCGTAAAGGCCGATCCCATCGGATTGCTTTGCCGCAACAAGAAATTCATCAGCGGTGTCACCGTCCACCACCTGGGCGACGGCTCCGGTGAGCCGTCCGCCGGAGGCGGTGACGGTGAGCGTCGACGGGTCGAAGGCGCCAGCCGCGTCGACCACGGCGAACGCCGCCGTGCGCTCACCCTCCACCAGTGCGGCGAGAAGTTCGTCGCGCCCGGCCCCGGACGGGCAGGCCACCAGAGCGGGGATCGCCAGGTAGACCGTGCCGAACAGCGGCCCGCAGGCCAGTGCCGCGCCGAACTCCTCAACCGCCACCGCCTGATCGACCAGGGATCCGCCTACGCCGCCGTCGGATTCCGGTACCGACATGCCCAGCACGCCCAGTTCCGAACCCAGTCGCCGCCAGACCGCCGGGTCGAAGCGCACCTCGGATTCCATCAACCGGCGCACCGCCGCCTCGTCGATGTTCTCCGCGCAGAACTTGCGCACCGCGGTGCGCAATTGCTGCTGCTCAGCCGTGAACGCGAACTCGCGGCCCGCAAGCTCCTCAGCCACTCTGATGGGCTGATCCGCAAGCTCCTCAGCCACTTTGACGGGCTGATCCGCAAGCTCCTCAGCCACGCGGCACCTCCTTCCACGGCATGCCCGCATCGGCCCGCAGATCCCCGGGCAGGCCCAGCACCCGTTCGCCGAGGATATTGCGCATGACCTCCGAGGTGCCGCCCTCGATGGTGTTGGCCCGGCTGCGCAGATAGCGCTGCTGGATCGGTCCGCGCCAGTCTCCGGTGCCGGCGTTCTGACCGTACATCGCGTAGCTGTGGTACAGAAGTCCTTCCGGCCCAAGCAGATCCATGCAGAACTCGTAGATCTTCTGGTTCAGCTCGGCACCCACCATCTTGCCGATCGACGCCTCCGGGCCGGGGCCGCCGGTGGTCGTCGCCGCCGCCCGGGACCGCTCCGAGGTGAGCCGTTGCGCCTCGGAGCGCAGCCACAACTGGGTGAGCCGATCCCGAAGAACGGGGGTGTGCCGTTCGGGACGCGCCGCCCACAGCTGCACGGCGTCGGAGATCGCCCCGCCTCCGCGGCGGCTGCCGCTGGCGCCAAGGGCGCTGCGCTCGTTCATCAACGTCGTCATCGCCACCCGCCAGCCGTCACCGACCGCACCCAGCCGGTGCGCGTCGGGGATGCGCGCGTCGGTGATGTAGACCTCGTTGAACTCCGCCTGGCCGGTCATCTGGCGCAGCGGCCGGGTCTCCACCCCGGGGGCGTGCATGTCGAGCACGACGTAGGTCAGGCCCTTGTGCTTGGGTGCGTCCGGATCGGTGCGCGCCAACAGCAGACCCCAGCGGGCCTTGTGCGCCAGGCTGGTCCACACCTTCTGGCCGTTGATGATCCAGTCGTCCCCGTCGCGCACCGCGGAGGTGGCCAGGCC
>CAZRFC010000185.1:0-8499 GCA_964598975.1 uncultured Mycobacterium sp.
CCGGCCAGCGCCCGGGCGATCAGCACACGCTTGCGTTCACCTTCGGACAGCGTGCCGTAGGTGCGGTCGGCCAGGTGCTCGGCCCCAACGCTTTCCAGCGTGTCCAGCGCCCGGTGGTAATCCACCTCGTCGTACTGTTCACGCCAGCGGCCGAGCACCGCATAGCCGGCCGACACCACCAGGTCGCGAACCACTTCGTCGTCGGGAATCCGCTGTGCCAGTGCCGAACTACTCAGGCCGACCCGTTGGCGCAACTCCGCCATGTCGACCCGGCCGAGCCGCTCCCCCAGGACCGTCGCCGTGCCCGCCGACGGGTGCTCCATGGCGGCGGCGATGCGCAGCAGCGAGGTCTTCCCGGCGCCGTTGGGACCGATGACCACCCAGCGTTCGTCGAGTTCGACCTGCCAGTCGACCGGCCCGACCAGCAGGCGGCCGCCGCGGCGCAACCGGACACCGCGAAAGTCGATGAGCAGGTCCTCATCGACGGGGGTGGCTGCGTCGGTCACCCGATCATCGTGCCGCATCCTGCGTGCGCCATCGCCCCCGGGTCGACGGATTTCGGCGCGCTCGTCACCGGTCAGCAATGATTTTCCGCGCCGAAATCGCTAGGCGGGGGGCTGCGGTGGGATGTCGACCCGGCTCACCACGCCGTCAAGGGCGTCGGCGGCCTCGATCTCGGCGCGGGTCACCCCCAGGAAGAACAGCACGGTGTCCAGGTAGGGGTGGCTCAACGAGGCGTCGGCGACCTCGCGGAGGGCGGGTTTGGCGTTAAACGCCACTCCCAGGCCTGCGGCGTTGAGCATGTCGATGTCGTTGGCGCCGTCACCGACGGCCACCGTCTGCTCCATCGGCACCCCCACCTGGGTGGCAAAATCGCGCAGGGCTTTGGCTTTTCCGGCACGGTCGACGATCGGGCCGACCACCCGGCCGGTCAGCCGGCCATCGACCACTTCCAGTTCGTTGGCCGCCACGAAGTCGAGCATGAGTTCGTGGGCCAGCGGCTCGATCACCTGCCGGAAGCCGCCCGAAACCACCCCGCAGTGGAATCCCAGGCGCCGCAGAGTCCGGATGGTGGTCCGCGCGCCCGGGGTGAGCTGGACCCGATCAGCGACATCGTCGATGACCTCGGCGGGCAGGCCTTCCAGAGTGGCCACCCGACGGTGCAGCGACTCGGTGAAGTCGAGTTCACCGCGCATTGCCGCCTCGGTGATGGCGGCAACCGCCGCACCCGCACCGGCCCGCTCGGCGAGCATCTCGATGACCTCACCCTGAATCAGGGTCGAGTCCACGTCGAACACGATCAGACGCTTGTTGCGGCGCTCCAGGGTGTAGTTCTCCACCGCGATGTCGATGCCCTGTTCGGCGCCGACGCGGGCCAGCGCCGCCTGCAGTTGATCGGCCAGGCCGGGCGGCACGGTCACCCGCAACTCCAGCCCGGTGACCGGGTAGTCCGAGACACCGCGGATGACGTCGATGTTCACGCCCAACGCCGCTCCGGCCCGTGCCACCGCCCCGAACGCCGCCGCGGTGATCGGCCGGCCCAGGACGACGATGGTGTGGGTGGGCGGGTCGACGATGATCGGGACGTCGTCGCTGCGCTCGATGGTGGCGTCCAGGCCGAGGCCCTGGATGGCGTCGGTCACCTCGGTGCGCAGCGAAGTGCCGTCGGCGACCTCCGCGGCTCCCGACACCAGGACGCCGAGGATGAGCCGGTCACGGATGACGACCTGTTCGACGTTGAGCAGTTCGACCTCGTACCTGGACAGCACTTCGAACAAAGCAGAGGTGACGCCCGGCCGATCGGCCCCGGTGACGGTGATCAACACCGACACCTTTTCAGCGGTCATCGCAGTTGCGGTGAACCGTTCGAGGACGACGGTCTAGCGGTGCGAGCGGCCCACGTGGGCCTCGCTGCGCATCCGGTCAACCATGTGCGGGTAGTGCAGCTCGAACGCCGGCCGCTCGGAACGGATGTTGGGCAGTTCGGTGAAGTTGTGCCGCGGCGGCGGGCAGGAGGTGGCCCACTCCAGGGAGTTGCCGTGGCCCCACGGGTCGTCGACAGTGACGACCTCGCCGTAGCGCCAGCTCTTGAAGATGTTCCAGAAGAACGGGAGCATCGACACGCCCAGGATCGCCGCACCGATGCTGGAGACGATGTTCAGCGTGGTGAAGCCGTCGGAGGGCAGGTAGTCGGCGTAGCGACGCGGCATGCCCTCGTTACCCAGCCAGTGCTGCACCAAGAACGTCAGGTTGAAGCCGATCATGGTCAGCCAGAAGTGGATCTTGGCCAGCCGCTCGTCGAGCAGACGGCCGGTCATCTTCGGGAACCAGAAGTACACGCCGGCGTAGGTGGCGAACACGATCACGCCGAAGAGCACGTAGTGGAAGTGCGCGATGACGAAGTAGGTGTCCGAGACGTGGAAGTCCAGCGGCGGGCTGGCCAGCAGCACGCCCGACAGGCCGCCGCAGAGGAAGACCACCAGGAAGCCGAACGAGAACAGCATCGGCGACTCGAAGGTCAGTTTGCCCTTCCACATGGTCCCGATCCAGTTGAAGAACTTGATGCCGGTCGGCACCGCGATCAGGAAGGTCATGAAGGAGAAGAAGGGCAGCAGGACGGTGCCGGTCACGTACATGTGGTGGGCCCACACCGCCATCGACAGCGCAGCGATGGAGATGGTGGCGTACACCAGCGTCGAGTAGCCGAAGATCGGTTTGCGGGAGAACACCGGGAAGATCTCCGAGACGATGCCGAAGAACGGTAGCGCGAGCACGTAGACCTCGGGATGTCCGAAGTACCAGAACAGGTGCTGGAACAGCGTGACGCCGCCATTGGCTGGGTCGTATATGTGCGCCCCGAGGCGGCGGTCGGCAGCCAGGCCGAACGCGGCGGCGGTCAGCAGCGGGAAGATCAGCAGCACCAGAATCGACGTGATGAAGATGTTCCAGGTGAAGATGGGCATCCGGAACATGGTCATGCCGGGGCAGCGCATGCAGACGATGGTGGTGACCATGTTGACCGCGCCCAGGATGGTGCCGAGGCCGCCGACGGCGACGCCGAGGATCCATAGGTCAGCGCCGGCTCCCGGGGAGTGCACGGAGTCCGACAGCGGCACGTAGACCGTCCAGCCGAAGTCAGCCGCGCCACCGGGGGTGATGAAGCCGGCGAGGGCGATGAGTGCACCGAAGATGAACAGCCACAGCGACAGGGCGTTAAGGCGCGGGAACGCCACGTCGGGGGCACCGATCTGAATCGGAAGGACCAGGTTGGCGAAGCCGAAGACGACGGGAGTCGCGTAGAACAGCAGCATCGCCGTGCCGTGCATGGTGAACAACTGGTTGTACTGCTCGTTGGACAGGAACTGCAGGCCCGGGATGGTCAACTCGGCGCGGATGAACAGCGCCATCAGACCCGCGAGGGCGAAGAAGGTGAAGCAGGCGATCACGTACATGATGCCGATCAGCTTGTGGTCGGTCGTCGTGATGACCTTGTAGAAAAGGTTACCCTTCGGCCCGCTGGGCATCGGTGCCGGGCGACGGGCCTCTAGTTCTCCGCGGGGGGGCACTACGGCGGTCACAAGATCCTCCAACCATCCATGGGGAATACCCCAAGCAATCTACGGCGCATCCTATCCCCAAACCAGAGCTTGCGCGGCCTCGGTCCTACATTCTGTCGTATTTCGCGTCACACGGCCCCCGCTGACGGGGCGAAGGCCAGGTCAGCGCGGTTTTGCAGGTCCCGGGTGTTAACGTCGCGTCGTGCCGATCCGCGCCGCGATTCCCCTCCTGGCCGTTGCCCTGGCGACAGCTGGATGCACTAGCCAGACCGAGCCGGTTTCCGGGTCCGGCGCGGGCGGCTCCACCAGCAGCGTCATCACCAGCACCACCAAGATCGCCTCGGCCGGCGTACTGGGCAATCAGCGTCGTCCCGATGAGTCCTGCGCGCCCGAACCGGCCCGCCTCGACGGCGCGCCGCCGGGCCCCATCAAGCACGCCGCCGGGGAAACGCCGGTTCGGCCCGACCCCATGCGGATCGTGGTGCTGGCCGGTGACGAACTCGATGCGCTGTGCGCCCTGGGCCTGCAGTCGCGCATCGTGGCCGCGGCACTGCCCGACGGGTCGGACACCCAGCCGTCCTACCTGGGGACGGTCATCCACGACGTGCCGGGGGCGGGCAGTCGCAGCGCGCCCGATCTGGCGGCGATCGCGGCGGCCAAGCCGGATCTGATCCTCGGTTCGCAGGCGCTGACACCGGACTCCTACGGCGCGCTGAGCGCGATCGCCCCAACCGTGTTCTCGGCCGCGCCCGGCGCGATCTGGCAGGCCAACCTCCGGATGGTGGGTGCGGCCACCGGCCGCTTGCGGGCCGCCGACGATCTGATCGGCGGATTCGCCGACCAAGCCAGGAAAGCCGGCGAGGCCAATGACGCCGCACACTTCCAGGCCTCGGTCGTCCAGCTCACCGAGACCACGCTGCGGGTCTGGGGCGCCGACACCTTCCCCGGCAGCGTCCTGGCCGCGGTGGGGGTGGATCGCCCTGCGGCCCAACGATTTACCGACAAGCCGTATGTGGAGATCGACCTCGATGGCTCCCCCGGTGACTCCCCCGATTTCTCGGCCGCCGACGGTGACATCGTCTACCTGTCGTTCGCCTCGCCGGCGGCCAAAGACCGCGCTCCCGCCCTGCTGGACAGTCCGGCCTGGCGAAGGCTCTCGGCGAACCGCGACAACCGCGTGTTCGTGGTCAACAACGAGGTGTGGCAGACCGGTCAGGGTCTGGTCGCCGCCCGCGGCATCGTCGAGGACCTGCGCTGGCTCAACGCGCCCATCAACTGACGCGCCCGGCAGATTCAGCGGATGTAGTTCTCCCCACTGGCGCGCACCGTCACATCGGAGATGCTGATCCCCCACGGTTGGTCGATGACGTGCACCACCGCGTCGGCCAGGTCGTCGGGGGTGATCAGCCAGTACTGCACCGAGTCGACGTCGGTCTGCTCGGGCCGCAGCGACCCGGACATGAGGTTGGCCAGATTCTCCGCGAACTGCGCCCCCTTCTGGCCGGCCAATGCCACGATCGCCGTCTGGTTGACGATGCCGCTGGCCAGGTTGGTGCCGAACACCCCGGTGGGCTTGACGGTGGTGACCTTGATCCGGCCCTGCGTCTCGACCCGCAGCGCATCGGATAGCGCGGTGACCGCCGCCTTGGTGGCGCTGTAGACACCGGCGCCTTCGATACCGCCGTTACCGTAGATCGAGGAGATGTTGACCACCTGCCCGCGGCCTTGGGTGATCATCTGGTCGTACACCGCGGCGATGCCGTTGACGACACCCTTGATGTTGACGTCAATGGCCTGATGCCAACGCTGCCAGGCCTTTTCGTGATCCGCGAAGTACGCAAGCGGCATGATCCCGGCGTTGTTGACCAGAACGTCGACGGCACCGAAGGTCGCCACCGCCTGCCGGGCCGCAACCTTGAGCTGATCAAGATCGGTGACATCGGCCACCTGGGCCAGTGCCTGTCCCCCGGCGGACTGGATGCCGGTGACGACTGCATCGAGGTTGTCGGTGTCGACGTCGACGCACACGACCTTGGAACCGCCCGCCGCGCACTTCTCCGAGATCAGGCGGCCGAAACCACTGCCGGCGCCGGTGACCACCACGACTTTGCCGGCCAGATGTTGGGACATGGGATTCCTCTCCGGGTGACGGACGGGCTCCACTATTGCCTACGCTCATGCCATGACCACCGTCAGCGCCTACGCCGCCACCTCAGCCACCGAGCCCCTGAGCAAGACCACGATCACCCGGCGTGCCGTCGGCCCGCACGACGTCGCTTTCGACATCCACTTCGCCGGGATCTGCCATTCCGACATCCATACCGTGCGCGCCGAGTGGGGCCCGCCGAGCTACCCGGTGGTGCCGGGCCACGAAATCGCCGGAATCGTCACCGAAATCGGCTCGCAGGTAACCGGATTCAAGGTCGGCGACCGGGTCGGAGTGGGCTGCTTCGTCGACTCCTGCCGGGAGTGCGACAACTGCCGGGCAGGCCTGGCGCAGTACTGCACCGGCAGCGGGATGACGGGCACCTACAACGCGGTCGGCCGGGACGGACAGCCGACCCAGGGCGGGTACAGCGGTCACATCGTCGTCGACGAGAACTATGTGCTGCGCATCCCCGAGTCGCTGCCGCTTGATGCCGCTGCGCCGCTGCTGTGCGCCGGTATCACCACCTATTCGCCGCTTCGTCGCTGGAACGTCGGTCCGGGCACCCGCCTCGGAGTGGTCGGCCTGGGTGGGCTGGGCCACATGGCGGTCAAGTTGGGCGCGGCCATGGGCGCTGAGGTGTCGGTGCTGTCGCAGTCGCTGAAGAAGATGGAGGACGGCCTGCGCCTGGGCGCCAAGAATTACTACGCCACCAGCGATCGGGACACCTTCAAGAAGCTGCGAAACTCCTTCGACGTCATCCTCAATACCGTCTCGGCGGATCTGAACCTGGCCAACTACCTCAACATGGTCGATCGGGACGGTGTATTCGTCGAGCTGGGCGCCCCGGAGAATCCCCTTGTGGTGCCGTCCTTTTCACTGATTCAGATGCGCCGCGCGATCTCCGGATCGATGATCGGCGGAATCCCGGAGACCCAGGAGATGCTGGATTTCTGCGCCGAGCACGGGCTGGCCGCCGAGGTCGAGGTGATCGAGCCGGACTACATCAACGAGGCCTATGAGCGGGTGATCGCCAGCGACGTCCGCTACCGCTTCGTCATCGACACCGAGTCGCTGCGCGACGCGTAAGCGGCCGACCGCCGAGCGTCGCACTGACGTAACACTCGAGGTCGCGCGTCGCACTGGCGTGACGCTCGACGGGACGCGTCAGTCCTCGGCGAGTTTCTCGTCGGCGGCCGCCAGCGAGGGGTCCAGGGTCCAGCCTGCGGCGACGAGGATGTCGGCGACTCGCTTGACGTTCTCCGGGCCGCCGTCGTGATGGGCTACTCCCTCGATGAACTTCTCGATCTCGTCGCGGTCGACAACGCCGTCCTGCAGAACCTCGGCCTCGTGGGCGGTGATCTCGCGGACCACCTCTCTGACCTGCTCTTCGGTCAGCGGGGTATCACGCAAGAGTGCCAGGAGAGGAACACGGTCGGGTCCGGGGACCCCGCCGGGGTAGCCGGCACGGAGCCAGTCGATGACAGAGCGGAACAACGGCTTGTCGGACATGACTCCAGTCTGTCGGTTCAGCGCGGATCGTGCAGGGAGTTCACCTGGCGTTCACCCTGCCAGTCCCGGCATCCGGCGGGGGTTGCGCGTCGGGCTAACGCCCGGCCCGCTGCCGCCCCGCCGCCGAGGTCGGCTCGGCGTCCTGGGCGCCGGACAGCGCCGGGGTGCCCATCCGTTGCCCACGGGTCGCCCCCCGGCTTGCCTGCGCGCCACGGGTCGCCCCCCCGAGCCGCAACCCCCGTATCGACCGCGGCGGAGCCGACCGCCGAGGAGATTCGATCACCTGTGTCGGGATCGACGACGGGCGCGGCCACCGCATTCGCAGCCGTCGCCGGCTCCGGTGCCGAAAGAACCTGTTGCGCAGGCAGTTCCGGCTGCGCCGCGGCGGCGGGTGGCACGGCTGACGCGGTCTTCACCGCTGCCGGCGGGGTGACCTCCTGCGGGTCGGCCGGCACGATGACGCCCCAGAACGGCTTCGCGAGTTGGGCCTTGACTCCGCCGACCAAGGCGTCCCAGACGTCGCCCGGCACCGCCTTGCGCTCCTCGGGCGTCAGCGGATCCACCGAGCCGAACGGAGTGGGAGTGCCACCGGTGAGGAATGTCCGGTTGTAGGTGCCACCCTCAGTGGGTGTCACCACGTCGGTGTAGCCGATGTTGACCAGGATCTTCAGCGCCGGCTCCAGGGCATCAGCCAACGGATTGCCCAGCAGATACGGGCTGTTCAACGCACTGAGAACCGCGTTGACCCCCAGGCCCGGCAGCCGCAACGGCGTCAGGATCGGCAGTTGATTGGGCACGATCGTGGCGTAGAACCCCTTGCCCTCAACGGGTCCGATCAGGCCTGACAGCGCGCCGCCCAATTGGAGCAGGACAGCCAGGTTCAGGCCGACGTCGTCGGTCGTTGCCGGGTTGCCGGCCGAATCGGACAGCACGAAGCCCGGATCCGCCAGCCCGCCGAGCAGGTTCAGCGGCAGCGCCGCGGCAAGGCTGTTGGCGATCGCGGTCAGGTTGAAGACCGCAGGGAAGTCCCCGATCGGGTCGTACGCCCACGTTGCGTCAATCGTGCTGGTCACCAGGGCGACCTTGCCGTCAGCCGAGGTGTACTTGCCGGCGGCCGGCATCGTCGGATCGAACCCCAACGTGGTGCTGATATTCGGGAACCGACTGATCAGACCGCCGTTGGGCCGGACCGGGTTCTGCAGGAACACCAGCGCCTCGTCGGTCTGCGTGGGTCGCGCCGACGTCGAACCCGGCGACGCGGTGAACGGGATGAAGCCCGCCCGG
>CAZRFC010000186.1:0-8425 GCA_964598975.1 uncultured Mycobacterium sp.
TGGTGGGCCTGTCACCGGCCGAACCGGCTGTGGTGGCGATTCACCGCGTGGTGGGCGCTGGCCTCGGCACTCGCGGTGGCCTGGTGGGCGGTGGCGCTGGTACTGCTGGGACGGATCAGCCCGCCCTTCCTTGACTTCATCGAGTCCTCCGGGGTGACCACCCAGTGGACCTCGCTGACCGAGGCACTGCGGGGCACGTCGGCCTGGACGCCGTTCGTCGCACCCAACGCCACCGCCGCCTCGTCCCTGGTCACCCAGTCGGTCATGGTGCTGGCCACCACACTGGTCGCCGCCGGCGGACTGGCCGGCCTGGCACTGCGCTCGATGCCGGCCCGCGGACGCCTGATCGCCATGCTGCTGATCGGCTTGGTGCTGCTTACCGCCGGCTATTCGGGCGGACTGGGCTCGCCGGTGGCCGCTGCCGTACAGCACTTCCTGGACGCCGCCGGGGCGCCACTGCGCAACGTACACAAGCTGGAACCGGTCATCCGGATCCCGATCGCCCTCGGGTTGGCGCATCTGCTGGGCCGAATCCCGTTGCCCGGCAGCGTCGCCCGGCCGGTCTGGATCAGGGCCTTCGCGCATCCGGAGGACGACCGGCGGATGGCGGCCGGAATCGTGGTACTGACCGCACTGCTGGTCGCCACCGCACTGGCCTGGACCGGACGGCTGACCCCGCCGGGCGCGTTCCGTGAAATCCCGGACTACTGGCATCAGGCTGCGCAGTGGCTCACCGAGCACAACGACAGCGGCCCGACTGGACCATCCGGTCCGAAGGGCCGGGTGCTGGTGGTCCCCGGAGCGCCCTTTGCAACTCAGGTGTGGGGCAACACCCATGACGAGCCACTGCAGGTTCTCGGCGAATCACCATGGGGGGTGCGGGATTCCATTCCGCTGACCCCACCGCAGACCATTCGCGCGCTGGACTCGGTGCAGCGACTGTTCGCGGCAGGCCGGCCCTCCGCGGGACTGGCGGACACTCTGGCGCGCCAGGGCATCTCCTATGTCGTGTTGCGCAACGACCTCGATCCGGAAACGTCCCGATCGGCCCGGCCACTGCTGGTACAGCGGGCCATCGAAGGTTCCCCGGGGTTGGCGAAAGTGGCCGAATTCGGCGAGAAGGTCGGACCGGGCGTCGTCGAGGGGTTCATCAGCGACAGCGGTTTGCGTCCGCGCTTCCCGGCGATCCAGATCTATCACGTCCAGTCGGCGGCCAACCCCGGCGTCCCCTATCTCGTCGGCACCAACGATATGACGCGGGTGGCGGGCGGCCCGGAGTCGTTGCTTCGGATCGACGCCCGCCGCCGCCAACTCGGCCAGCCCCCACTCGGGCCGATGCTGCTGACCGCCGACGCCCAGCGCGCCGGGCTGGCCGGCGCGCCCGGCCGCGGCGTGATCGTCACCGACACCCCGGTCGACCGGGAGACCGACTACGGCCGCGTCGACGATCACTCATCGGCGGTGCGAGCCGCGGGCGACCGGCGCAACACCTTCAACCGGGTGCCTGACTACCCCGTTCCCGGTGCCGCTCCGGTGCAGGGACAGTGGAGCGGCGGGCGGCTCAGCGCCTCGAGTTCCTCCTCTGATGCCACCACCCTGCCGAATGTCTCGCCGTCCAGCGGGCCGGTGGCGGCGGTGGACAAGGACTCCGCGACCGCCTGGGTGTCCAACTCGCTGCAGCCGGCGATCGGGCAGTGGCTGCAGGTCGATTTCGACCGACCGGTGACCAACGCCGCGCTGACGCTCACCCCGAGCGCCACGGCGGTCGGCGCACAGGTGCGGCGTATCCAGGTTTCCACCATCAACGGCACCAGCACCGTGAGTTTCGATTCACCGGGCAAGCCGCTGACCGTCGCGCTGCCCTATGGCGAGACACCCTGGGTGCGAATCACCGCGGTCGGGACCGACGACGGATCCTCCGGCGTGCAGTTCGGGATCACCGATCTCGACGTAATCCAGTACGACGCATCGGGATTCGCCCACCCCGTGGACTTACGCCACACCGTCGTCGTACCGGCCCCGCCGACCGGATCGCCGGTGGCCGAATGGGATCTGGGCTCCGAACTGCTAGGCCGGGACGGCTGCGCAGACTCCCCGGACGGGGTGCACTGCGCAGCATCCATGGCGCTGGCCCCGGAGGAGCCGGTGACGCTCAGCCGCACCCTCACCGTCCCGGCGCCCATCGAAGTCACCCCGACCGTCTGGGTTCGCGCCCGGCAGGGACCGCGGTTGGCTGACCTGATCGCACAGCCCGGCACCGCCAGGGCGCAGGGCAACGCAGACCTGATCGACGTGCAGGGCTCGGCCTACGCCGCCGCCGACGGCGACCCGCGCACATCCTGGACTGCGCCCCAAGGTGTCGCGCAGCACCAGGCCGCCCCGACGCTGACCCTGACCCTGCCCCGCCCCGAGGAGGTCGCGGCGGTGCGCGTCACCCCGAGTTCCTCGGCACTCCCCACCCATCCGACGTTGGTCGCCGTCGACCTCGGCGACGGCCCGCAGGTGCGAAGCCTGGGCGAGGGCGACCAACCGCAGACCCTCGGGCTACACCCGCGAGTCACCGACACCGTCCGGATCAGCCTGCTCGACTGGCAGGATGTCATCGACCGCACCGCGCTGGGCTTCGACCAGCTCAAGCCGCCCGGACTCGCCGAGGTCACGGCGATCCTCCCCTCGGGAGCGCCCATCGCCGCGGCCGACGCCGAGGCTAACCTCAAGCGCCCCATCGAGATTCCATGCGGACAGGGGCCGGTCATCGGGGTGGCCGGCCGATTCGTGCAGACCTCGGTATCGACGACGGTGCAGGCCCTGCTCGATGGCCGGCCGGTCGCGGCGCGGGCCTGCGATCCCGCTCCCATCGCGCTGCAGCCGGGCAGACAGGAGCTCCTGATCAGCCCCGGGCAGGCGTTCATCGCCGACGGCGCCCAGCTCACCGGCCCGCTGGCCAGGGACCTCATCCCGGCCACCGCGACTCCCGCGCAGATCACCGCATGGGAGCCGGACCGGCGCCAGGTCAGCGTGCCGCGCGCCCCGGTCAGCCGGGTACTGGTGGTACCCGAGAGCGTGAACCCCGGCTGGGTGGCCCATTCCGACGACGGGGCACAACTGACGCCACTGGTCGTCAACGGCTGGCAACAGGGTTGGGTGCTGCCCCCCGGCGAGCAGGGCACCGTGACACTGAGTTTCCCGTCCAACGGGCCGTACCGGACCGGCTTGACCACCGGCCTGGCGCTGCTGCCCCTGCTGTTGCTGATGACGCTGCTGCCGGCACGCCGTGGTGTACCGCCCTACTTCCCTGCTCGGCCCTGGCGGCCCGGTGCGCTGGGCGTCGCCGGACTGCTGGCAGCCGGCACCGTGATTGCCGGCTTTGGCGGGTTCCTGGTGTTCGGCGCCGCGTTGACAGTGACGTATCTGCTTCGACGTCGCCGGACCACCCTGGACCGACTCGCCCTTGTGGTCGTTCCGTCCGGACTGATCATCGCTGGGGCCCTGCTGTCCCGGTACCCGTGGCGCTCGGTGGACGGCTATATCGGCCACTCGGCGTGGGTTCAGTTCTTCGCGTTGATCGGCCTTGCGGCCCTGGCAGCTTCGCTGTTGCCCCTGCCGCGGCGAAGGTCTCGACCGAAGGATCCCCGGCCGTAGAGTCGAAGTATGACCGTCGACACCGTCCGTGGCCAGATTCCTGCCGGGGCTCTCGGCGTCACGCTCATGCACGAGCACGTCTTCGTGCTGTCCCCGGAGATCATCGCCAACTACCCGGAGGGCTGGGGCGATGAGCAGGCGCGCGAAGAAGCGGCCGTGGAAAAACTCAATGCGCTCAAGGCGGCCGGGGTCGACACCATCGTCGATCCCACGGTGATCGGCCTCGGCCGGTACATCCCACGCATCCAACGGGTGGCCGCGCAGACCGATCTGAACATCGTGGTGGCAACCGGGGTCTACACCTACAACGACGTTCCGATGTACTTCCATTTCACCGGGCCGGGCACCGCCCTGGACGGCCCGGAGCCCATGGTCGACATGTTCGTCCGCGATATCACCGAGGGCATCGCCGGAACCGGGGTGAAGGCGGCAATCCTCAAGTGCGCCACCGACGAACCCGGCGTGACACCCGGGGTCGATCGGGTGCTGCGGGCGGTGGCCAAGGCCCATCTGGCCACCGGCGTGCCGATCACCACCCACACCCATGCCCACACCCGCCGCGGATTGGATCAGCAGCGCATCTTCGCCGAGGAGGGGGTGGATCTGGGCCGGGTGATCATCGGACACAGCGGCGACACCACCGACATTGATTACCTCGAGGAGTTGATCGCCGGCGGCTCCTACATCGGCATGGACCGGTTCGGTCTGGACAACATCCTCGGCTTCGAGGACCGGGTGGACACCGTCGCCACAATGTGTGAGCGCGGCCATGCCGGCCGGATGGTCCTGGCGCACGACGCGTCCTGCCACATCGATTGGCTGCCGGAGGCGGCACTGCCGGTGGTCCTGCCCAACTGGCATTACCTGCACATCCACAACGACGTCCTGCCCGCCCTTCGGGAGCGCGGCGTCACCGAGGAGCAGATCACCGCCATGCTGGTGGACAACCCGCGGGCCATCTTCACCCACGGCGGTGCCTACTGACTTGCGTGCGTTGGTGCGCTGAGTCTTACCGGGAATACCCGGCGTTAGCATTGCGGCCGTGACGTGGTCGGCCAGGGAGCGTGAACTGCTGGCGGTCACCCTGCGCCTGCTGCAGGAGCACGGCTACGAGCGATTGACCCTCGATGACGTAGCCGCCACCGGACGGGCCAGCAAGGCCACCATGTACCGCCGCTGGCCCACCAAAGCCGAACTGGTCCTGGCCGCGTTCATCGAGGGCGTCAGCCAAGACGCCGTGCCCCCCGACACCGGCAGCCTGCGGGAGGACCTGATCGCGATCGGCGACACCGTGTGCGCGCAGTCCAAGGAGCACGCCAGCACGCTGCGCGCCGTACTCGGGGAGGTCTCGCGCAATCCGGCGCTCAACGACGCCATGCAGAAGCAATTGTTCGATCAGCGCAGGGCGATGATGAAACAGGTACTCAAACGGGCTGTCGCCCGCGGCGAGATCCGCGCCGACGCGGCCAACAGCGAGTTGTGGGACCTGCTGCCGGGCTACCTGATCTACCGAACGGTGATCCAGAACCGGCTACCCACCCGCCGCACGGTCCGCTCCCTCGTGGACGACATGATTCTGCCCAGCCTGGCCCGGCCCGACCGTTCGGAGTCCTGAGGGTGCCAGCCGGCGTCCGGTACCGTACCGTACTCCCGATGGAGACTGACCGGTGATGCGCAGGTCCCTGGGTTCGGCACTGACCCGCCGCTGGCTGGTCTGGCTGACGATGGCCATCGTCGCCCTGGCCGGCTTCGCGGTGTACCGACTGCAGGGCGCCTTCGGTGCGCTGGACCCCTCGACTCCGGGTGGGGCCGCCGACCAGATAGTGCCGTTCAACCCCAAGCGCGTTCAACTCGAGGTTTTCGGCGACCCGGGTGCCACCGCCACGATCACCTATATGGACGTCGACTCGCGCCCGCAACGCGTCGACGACGCACCCCTGCCGTGGTTCTACGACGATTCGACGACCACCCCGGCCGTTCTGGTCAACGTCCAGGCCCAAAGCGACGGCAGCACCCTGGGCTGCCGAATCACTATCGACGGAGTGGTGAAAGTAGAACGCTCGAAGAGCACGCCCAGCGCCTATGTCTTCTGCTTGGACAAATCCGGATGAGGCGCCTCCGATGAGCAACAGTCACGCTACGACGCCCCGCTTTCCGCGTCTGGTCCGAATGCTGTCGATCCCGATTGCGATCTTCTGGCTGGCACTGGCCGCCTCCAGCAATGCGCTGATCCCGCCCCTGGAGGAGGTCGGACGGGTCCACAACGTGGCGCAGAGTTCCAAAGACTCACCCTCGCTGATCGCGTCCAAGCGGGTCGGCACGGTGTTCGGCGAGTACGACTCCGACAGCCTGGTCACCCTCGTCCTCGAGGGCGATGCGCCACTGGGCGCCGAAGCCCACCAGTTCGCCGACGTTCTGGTCGCGGAGTTGCGGGCCGATACCGAGCACGTCCAGCACGTCCAGTACTTCTGGGGTGATCCGCTCACCGCGGCGGGGTCGCAGAGCAACGACGGCAAGGCCGCACTCATTCAGGCCTATCTGGTCGGCGACGCCGGCAGCAGCCAGGCCAACGAATCCGTCGCCGCCGTCCGCGGCATCGTGGACAAGACCCCGTCGCCGGCCGGGGTCAAGGCTTATGTCAGCGGTCCGGCGGCATTGGTCGCCGACGAGTTCGCAGTCGGCGAGAATAGCCACATCAAGGTCACCGCGCTCACCTTCGGAGTGATCGGGGTGATGCTGCTGATCGTCTACCGATCCCTCACCACCATGCTGCTCACCCTGGTGGCGGTCGCGATCCAGGTGGCCGCCGCCCGCGGCGTGGTCGCCTTCCTGGGACACGTCGGCATCATCCCGTTGTCGACGTATGCGACCAACCTGCTGACCCTGCTCGTCGTCGCTGCCGGAACGGATTACGCGATCTTCCTGCTGGGTCGCTACCAGGAGGCACGCCAGGCCGGTGAGGATCGCCAAGCCGCCTACTACACGATGTACCGCAGCACCGCGCACGTCATCATCGGTTCGGGCCTGACCGTCGCCGCCGCGGTGTTCTGTCTGCGTTTCACCCGGACGCCGTACTTCCAAAGCCTTGGCATCCCGGCCGGTCTCGGGGTCCTGGTCACCCTGGTGGGCTCGCTGACCCTCACGCCGGCGATCATCACGGTCGGCAGCCATCTCGGGTTGTTCGACCCCAAGCGGACCATGCGGACCCGCGGCTGGCGGCGCATCGGCACGGCCATCGTCCGCTGGCCCGGGCCGGTTCTGGTGGCCTCGATCGCGGTGGCCCTCATCGGTCTGCTCGCACTGCCCGGATACAAGACCAGTTACGACGCCCGCCACTATCAGCCGGACTGGGCGCCGGCGAAGGTCGGCTACGCGGCGGCCGAACGGCATTTCACGGCGGCCCGGCTCAACCCCGAGATTCTGATGGTCGAAACCGACCGCGATCTGCGCACCCCGGCCAACATGATCGTGCTCGAGCGGGTCGCCAGGGAGGTCTTCCGCACCCGCGGGGTGGCCATGGTGCAGTCCATCACCCGGCCCCTGGGCACCCCGCTGGACCACACCTCGCTGGGCTTCCAGATGAGCGCGCAGAGCTCCGCGCAGATCCAGAACCTGCCGTTCCAGCAGGCCCTGGCCGATGATCTGCTCGATCAGGTCGCCGAGATCTCCAGGTCGATCACCCTGCTGCAGGACCAGTACGCACTGCAGCAGCGGCAGTACGACCTCCAGCAACAGGCCACCGCGGCCACCGACGAGCAGGTGACGGCCTTCCGGGAGACCTCGGCACAGATCAAGGACTTGCGCGACAAGGTCGCCAACGTCGATGACTACTTCCGCCCGATCAAGAACTATTTCTATTGGGAGCCGCACTGTTTCGACATCCCGCTGTGTGCGACGTTCCGCTCGCTGTTCGAAGCTCTCGATGATGTGGACTCGCTTACCGAACAGTTCGACCAGGTCACCGCAAGCCTGGACAAGCTCAACGCCCTGCAGCCCCAACTGCTGGCGCTGATCCCCGAACAGATGGCGCTTATTCCGGAGAACATCGCCATCCAGGAGCGCAACAAGGCACTCGTCGAGAGGAACTACACCACCCAGTCCGGCCTGCTGGAGCAGTCGGCGGAAGCGTTGAAGAACGCCGACGCGATGGGCGAAGCCTTCGACGAGGCCAAGGACGACAGCACCTTCTACCTCCCCCCGGAGGTGTTCGACAACTCAGAGTTCAAGCGCGGTATGAAGCTTTTCCTGTCACCGGACGGCAAGGCGGCGCGGATGATCATCACCCACGACGGCGACCCGGCTACGACCCAAGGCATTTCGCATATTGACCCCATCCGGCACGCCGCAGAGGAGGCGCTCAAGGGCACCCCGCTAGCGGGGTCGAGCATCTACATCGGTGGCACCGCGTCGGCGTTCAAGGATGCCCGGGATATGGCGAACTACGATCTGATGATCGTCGTCATCGCGGCGGTCAGCCTGATCCTGTTGATCATGATGTTCGTCACCCGCAGCGTGGTGGCCGCGCTGGTCATCGTGGGGACGGTGGTGTTGTCCCTGGGTGCCTCATTCGGTCTTTCGGTGCTGATCTGGCAGCACCTGCTCGGCATCCAGCTGTACTGGATCGTGCTGGCGCTGGCCATCATCATCCTGCTGGCGGTGGGGTCGGACTACAACCTGCTGGTGATCTCGCGTTTCAAGGAGGAGATCGGCGCCGGACTGAACACCGGTCTGATCCGGACGATGGCCGGCACCGGTTCGGTGGTGACCGCCGCCGGCCTGGTGT
>CAZRFC010000187.1:0-8424 GCA_964598975.1 uncultured Mycobacterium sp.
CGGCGTATCCGGGACTGTGGCGCGGCCGGGGTGCCGGTTGCCGTCACCGACCGGATGACTCTGGATCTACGGCGACTGCTGGACCGCTCGGCCCGGTGGCTGCTCAACTACCGGCCGCAGCCACTGGCCGTCGGCGCGGAGATCAACCGGTTCGCGGCCAAGGTGGCCGCGCTGGCACCCGGAATGCCCGGCTGGCTGCGCGGTGACGATCAGCTCATCGTCGGAAAAGAGTCCGGGGAGTTCGCCACCGCCGGCGTCCCCGCCGACCTCGCCTACACGGTGGCCTCGGGCCTCTACCAGTACAGCCTGCTGGATGTCATCGACATCGCCGACATCGTCGACCGCGATCCCGCGGAAGTCGCCGACACCTACTTTGCCCTGATGGATTATCTGGGCACTGACGGACTGTTGACGGCGGTCTCCGGACTTCCCCGCGACGACCGCTGGCACGCGTTGGCCCGCTTGGCGATTCGCGACGACATCTACGGCTCGCTGCGCGCCCTGTGCTTCGACGTCCTGACCACCGGGGAACCTGACGAAACCGGCGAGGAGAAGATCGCCGAGTGGGAGCGGAGCAATGGCTCGCGGGTGAGCCGGGCCCGCCGCACCCTGACCGAGATCTACGCCACCGACGCACGGGATCTGGCCACCCTCTCGGTCGCGGCCCGGCAGATCCGCAGCATGACCCGGACGAGCGGAGCCGGTACGAGTGCCTGAACCGACAGGGTTCACCACCGGTGTCCGCGTGCGCTGGTCGGACATCGACATGTACCAGCACGTGAACCACGGGACAATGGTGACCATCCTCGAGGAGGCCCGAGTCGACTTCTTGCGCGAACCGTTCGCCGATGACGTCAAGACCATCGGACTGCTCATTCACGAAGTGCGGGTGCTCTACAAAGGCCAACTGCGCCTTGTTGATTCGCCGCTACAGGTCACCATGTGGACCAAGCGGCTGCGGGCGGTGGACTTCACGCTGGGCTACGAGGTCCGCTCGGTGCAGGCCGACCCGAACTCCAAACCTGCGGTGATCGCCGAGACCCAGCTGGCGGCCGTGCACATCGAGGAGCAGCGGCTGGTGCGGCTGTCGCCGACGCATCGGGAGTACCTGCAGCGCTGGCTGCGATGACGGTACTGATACCCGATCCAGCCCAGCGCAACGATCTGGCGGTCTTCGCCGAGCGCGCTCGCCGGCTCGACGAGTCGGCCGTGATCCGGTTGCACGCCCGAGCCGACGGTCTGTTGGGAGCCTGGGTGTCCACCGGCTTCGACGTACTGGCTGCGAGGGTGGTGGCCGGGATCCTGCGACCGCCGGATCTGACCTGTGCCGCAGACCAATTGGTGCGCGGTTTGGCTGCTGCCGGTGCCGCCGGTGACGTCGACCCGGGTTATCGGATGGACTCGGCGTGGCGTGGGGCGCTTCCACCCGAGACCGGATTCGTTCATCTCGACGACGTCCCGGCCGCGGTACTGGGCGAACTCGCCCGGCAGGGTGCAGACCTGGCCCGCGAGCACGCCGGCCCGCAAGGCCCCCCGGCTTCGCTGCTGGATCAGGATGTGCTGCAGGTCAGTTCGGCCGGTGAGTCGGTGACCGTCCCGATGCGCTGCGTCATGGCCCTGGTGGCGATGGGCTTCATGGCCGATGCCGAGGGGGAGGTGGTGCGGGTGCGGGTGATGCCGAGTTGGCTTCGCATCGACGCCCGCTTCGGTTCGGTCTTCCGCCGCCGCGGCGATCCGGCGCTGCTGCTGAGCTGATTTCCCCATTCCGTCCCAGAATCCGACCTAGAGTGCGAATCTGACCGCATGGTCAATAAGGACAAGCCCTGGTTCAAGATCTACGACAAGGGAGTTCCGTACTCCTGCATCTACCCGCCGCTATCGATCAAGCAGATGTTCAACGCCTGTGCGGAGAAGAATCCTGAACGGGACTACCTGATCGTCGGCGACACGAAGCTGCCCTACGGGCTGGTGAACATGATGGCCCGCAAGGCGGCCAACGCGCTGATCACCCTCGGCGTCAAGAAGGGCGACCGGGTTGCCTTGATGTCTCCCAACGTCCCGCAGTACGTCATCGCCTACCAGGCCTGCGCCAAGATCGGCGCCATCGTGGTCCAGGTCAATCCGCTGGCACCCACACCCGAGGTGCACCACTACGTGAAGGACAGCGGCGCCGAGACGCTCATCGTGATGGCCGCTTTCGCCAAAGGCCCGATCGAGGTCCTCAAGGGCAGAGACACCACCCTGCGCAACGTCATCACCTTCCAGGTGCCTTCCGGTGCGGTCGAGGTCGAGTCGGGTCCGGGAATCGTGGACTTCAACGAGGTGGTCGGCGCCGCCGCCGACGACGAACCCTCGGTCGACGTTCGTTTCGACGATGTCCTGATGCTGCAGTACACCGGCGGCACCACCGGTTTGTCCAAGGGTTGCGTGCTGACCAACGGAAACCTGGTCTCGATCGCCTACCAGGAGAGTTACTGGATGTCGCCGGTGTTCGAGAAGACTGATCATCTGCGCTGCCTGGCGGCTGTTCCGCTCTACCACATCTACGGCTTCAACATGAACGTGAACATCAACCACGTCTTCGGCGGCACCATCATCCTGGTTCCGCAACCCAGCACCGAAAACGTCCTGGCCGCGGTGAACCAGCACGAGCCCAACCTGTTCCCCGCGGTACCGACGATGATCATCGGCCTCAATCAGCATCCCGACATCAAGGCCTCGAAGATCGGATCGGTGCGCGCTGTCGTCTCCGGATCGGCGCCCCTGCCGGTGGAGGCGATGAAGACCTTCGAGGAACTGTCCGGCGCGGTGATTACCGAGGGTTACGGCATGTCCGAGACGTCCAACATCGTCACCGCCAATCCGCTGCACACCGTCCGCAAGCCCGGCGGTGTCGGTATCCCGTTCCCGGACAACGATGTTCGCCTCGTCGATCTGGACGATCCGACCAAGGAAGTGCCACTCGGGGAGCCCGGCGAGTTGCTGTGCAAGGGGCCGTCGGTCATGCGGGAGTACTGGAACAACCCGGTCGAGACCGAGAAGACGTTCATCGATGGGTGGCTGTCCACCGGCGATATCGCCACCATGGACGAAGACGGCCACATCTTCATCGTCGACCGCAAGAAGGACATGATTCTGTCCAGTGGGTTCAACGTGTACCCGCGGGAGATCGACGAACTGATGTACACCCACCCGAAAGTTCTGCAGGCCTGTTCCTTCGGAATCCCCGACGAGAAACGAGGCGAGAGCCTCAAACTCACGCTGGTCCTCAAGCCGGGTGAGGCCTTGACCGTCGACGAGGTCCGGGCGTTCTGCAAGGAGAACCTCTCGGGCTACAAGGTGCCCACCGAGGTCGCCTTCCTCGACTCCCTGCCGGTGACCAACGTAGGTAAGCCCGACCGCAAGACACTGCGGCAGATGCAGTTGGACGGGCTTCTCAACTAAGCCAGCCATACCGCCGAATCGGGGGACAGCCGGCCCCCGTCCAGTGGTGCGCTCGTCGCCAACACCCGCCCGGAATCCAACGGGACCGAGCGGGTTCCGGCGTTGAGTACGCACAGCACGCCACCGGTGCGGAACGCCAGTACCCCGGAGCCGTTCCGTACCCAGTCGACGTCATTGCCCTTGAACCGAAAAGCGCTGTGCCGCAACCGGACAAGCTCGCGGAAGAAGTGCAGCGTCGAGTCGCTGTCGGCGAGTTGCCGCTCAACGGTGAGCCCGGCCCAGGCCGGTGGGACGGGCAGCCAGGTATGCGGGTTGGCGGAGAACCCGAACGGCGGCGCGGATCCCTCCCACGGCAGCGGCACCCGGCAGCCGTCCCGGCCGCGTTCGGTGCGCCCCGATCGCTCCCACACCGGGTCCTGCAGCACCTCGTCGGGCAGGTCGACGTTAGGCAGGCCCAGTTCCTCGCCGTTGTAGAGAAACACCGCCCCGGGCAGTGCCAGCATCACCATGGCCATCGCCTTGGCGCGAGCCAATCCACGAGGACCACCGCCGTACCGGCTGACCTCCCGGTCAACGTCGTGGTTGGACAGCGTCCAGGTGGGGCTCGCCCCCTCCAGTGCGGCGGCGGCCAGACTGTTGGAGATGGCGTCGTGGATGCGCGCCGCGTCGAACGGCGCCCGAACCAGGCGGAAGTTGAACCCCATGTGCAACTCGTCGGCCCGCAGGTATTTGGCGAACTCGGCGTTGTCGAACACCCAGATCTCCCCGATCGACACTGCGTGCGGATAGTCGTCCAGCACCGAGCGGATACCGCGGTGGATGTGATGCACATCGGCGTGGTTGAAGCGCGGGTCGTCGTTACCGGCGACGAGCATGCCCAACTCGTCCAGTTCCATATCGGGCAGGTCGGCGGGCTTGGCCATCCCGTGCGCGACGTCGATGCGGAAGCCGTCCACGCCCCGGTCCAGCCAGAACCGCAGGGTGGTCGCGAGGTCCGCGAACACCTCCGGGTTGTCCCAGTTGAGGTCCGGCTGCGCGGCGTCGAACAAATGCAGGTACCACTGGCCGTCGCTCACCCGCGACCAGGCCGGACCGCCGAACACCGACACCCAGTTGTTCGGCGGTGCGGCCCCGGCAGGGCCGGTGCCGTCGCGGAAGATGTACCTGGCCCGTTCCGGGCTTCCCGGGCCGGCGGCCAGGGCCGCTCGAAACCAGGCGTGCTGGGAACTGGTGTGGTTGTGGACCAGGTCCATCGTGACGCGGATGCCGCGGGCGTGCGCCCGGGCGATCAGTTCGTCGAGGGCGCCCAGTCCGCCGAACAGCGGATCGACATCACGCGGGTCGGCCACGTCGTAGCCGTGGTCGGCCATCGGGGAGACCATCACGGGGTTGAGCCAGATCGCGTCCACGCCGAGGGCCGCGAGGTAGTCCAGTCGGGTGAGGACGCCGCCCAGGTCACCGACGCCGTCGCCGTCACTATCGGCGAACGAGCGCGGATACACCTGGTAGAACACGGCATCGCGCCACCACGGTGTCATCAGCGCGTCATCAGAATGAGGAGTTCACCATCGCGTCGGCCGCCATCTCCAGATAGGCGAGCAGCTCACGTCGGTGCGCGTCGTCGAGGGTCTCGGCGTCGATCGAGGCGACCGCGGTGTGCATACAACGCAGCCAGGCGTCACGTTCGATCAAGCCGATCCGGTAGGGGGCGTGCCGCATCCGCAGCCGGGGGTGACCACGCTGGTCGGAGTAGGTGCGCGGCCCGCCCCAGTACTGCTCGAGGAACATCCGGAGCCGGTCCTCGGCCCCGGTCAGGTCCTCCTCGGGGTAGAGCGGACGCAGCACCTCGTCCTCGCTGACAAGCTCGTAGAACCGCTCCACGATGGCGCGGAATGTCTCGGCGCCGCCCACCGCGTCGTAGAAGGTCTCACCCACGCCACCATTGAACACGAGATGAATACGCGTGCGATCGGCGCCGATCCGTGGTGCACTGGTCTGCGGAGGACGTATGGCGCAGCGCAAACGAAGTAAGCCCGTTCGGTCTGTTGCGCGCCCAGCACTTCACAGCGTCGAGACGCCTCCGGACAACTCGATCTGGGGACGCCGGCGGGTACTGCTGCTGAATTCCACCTACGAGCCTTTGACCGCTCTGCCGATCCGGCGGGCGGTCGTTTTGCTTTTATGCGGCAAAGCCGACGTGGTGCACGACGACCCGAGCGGTCCGGTCATCCACTCGGCCACCCGGACGATCACGGTGCCGTCGGTGATTCGCCTGCGCACCTTCATCCGGGTGCCCTACCGGGCCCGCATTCCGATGACCCGCGCCGCACTGATGCATCGCGACCGATTCCGCTGCGCCTACTGCGGGGCCAAAGCCGACACCGTCGACCACGTGGTGCCCCGCAGTCGCGGCGGCGACCACTCCTGGGAGAACTGCGTGGCCGCCTGCTCGGCGTGCAACCACCGCAAGGCCGACAAACTGCTGACCGAACTGGGCTGGACGCTGCGACTGGTCCCGACCACACCCAAGGGTCAGCACTGGCGGCTGTTGTGCAGCGTCAAGGATCTCGACCCGGCGTGGGCGCGCTACCTGGGTGAGGGCGCGGCCTGATCGCTGCGATACGGTTTTCCATGTGAGTAACGCACTGCTGCATGGGCTGCCGGTCCTCATCGTGATCGCGCTGATCGTGCTGATCTACCGGCGCGGCGGCAAGGGAGTCGCTCCCTACCAGCTGTCCCAGCCGTGGACGAACGAGCCGATCCTGTGGGCCGCCGTCGACGAGCCGATTCCGGCCAACCACCACGGTGGGACGGCCCCGACCTTCGGAGGTGGCGCAAGTGGCCGCTGGTAGCCATCACGTCGCGCGGGTTGCCACTGGCGCGGTTGGGTCCTTGCCGATCGGCTGGGCCGCCACCTCCAGTGGCCGGCTCTCCATTGCCACCGAACCGGACAGGCTGCCCGGCCAGTACCCGTTTCGGTCGCTGGATCTGGTCACCCTCGACGGCGTGCTGACCCAGGCGAGCCGGCAGTCCAAGGCCCGGTTCGCGGTCTACCTCGGTGACCTGGGCGCCGACACCTCGGCCCGTGCGCGTGAAATCCTCGCCCATGTCGCGACACCGGGTAACGCTGTGCTGCTTGCTGTTTCACCGGATCAGCATGCGATCGAAGTGGCCTACGGTGCGGAACTACGGGGCCGCGGCATCGAGTCCGCCGCACCGCTCGGCGTGTCGGCAGCGGCTTCGGCGTTCCGTGAGGGCAACCTGATCGACGGGTTGATCAGTGCGGTGCGGGTGATGTCGGCGGCCATTTCGCGGCCCAACTCCTGACCCGTACTAGCGCGCGTCGAACGCCCGGGCCTTCAGTGCCCGCTCCACCCCGGCGCGCCCCTCGACGACGAGTCGCCGCAGCGGGGGCGGCACGTGCAGGCCGCCGAGGAACCAGTCGGCGGCAGCGAGGCCCTCAGGACTGATGTCCCAGGACGGGTACAGACCGACGACCACGGTCTGGGCCACCTCACTGGAGCGACGCTCCCAGACCTGGCCGACGGTGTCGAAGTACTGCTTGGTGTAGGGCGCGAGCACTTGGGCCTGTTTCTCTGGGCCCTGGCCGGGATGGACGAAGCCGCCGATGATCGCCCGCGCCGTGATGTTGGGCAGCGTGTCGTCCTCGATGACTTCCCGCCACGCGGCGTGCTTGACGTCGGCCTGCGGACGGGCCGCCGATGCCGCCGCGGCGTGCCGCTTACCGGCGGCGGTCGGGTCGCGCTGAAGTTCGTTGTCGATGAGCGGGGTCGCAGGGCCGTCTGTGTCGATCCGGCCGCCGGCGGCCAGTGCCGTCACGATCCGCCACCGCAGATCGGTGTCGACCTGCAGGCCCGCCAGGCCGCATTCGGCGGCGTCGCGGTCGAGCAGATCGCCCAGCACCACCAGATGACGTTCCGAGAGCACCGCGGTGCACAAGGCGTTGACGAACGCCAACTGGTGATCCGACCCCTGCTCGGCGCCCCGCGCCAATTCCAGCAGTCGGTCGGCGAACGCCGGCCAGCCCTCGGCGGCCGCCCAGGCTGGGTCAGCGTAGGAATTGAGCGCGGTCTGGGCCTGCAGTAGCAGTCGCTGGGCCACCCCGACCTCAGTCTCGGCGTGCACTCCGCCGGCCACCAGTGCCACGAAGTCGCGGGCCCGCAGTTCCGCGTCACGGGTCATCTCCCAGGCGGCCGACCACACCAGCGTGCGGGGGAGCGGCTCGGCGATGTCGGCGATCCGATCCAGAGCGACGCGGAACGACTCCGGATCCAGCCGCATCGAGCAGTAGGTCAGGTCGTCGTCGTTGACCAGGATCAGCGCCCCGGACGGGGTTCCCTGCAGCGCAGGAACTTCCGTCAACTCGCCGGTCACATCGAGTTCCTCCCGATTAATCCGGACCAGCCGGCCGGATCCGTCGTCGTCGTAGATGCCCACGGCCAACCGGTGCACCCGGGTCTCCCCGGCGCCCGGGGCCGCACCGCCCTGGCGGATGGCGAACCGGGTGAACCGGCCGTCCGCGTCGACGTCGAACTCCGGGCGCAGCGAATTGAGCCCGGTGGTCTTCAGCCACTGCCGCCCCCAGTCGGACAGGTCCCGTCCGGACGCCTTCTCCAGGGCGCCGAGCAGGTCGTCGAAGGTGGCGTTGGAAAAGGCGTGCGCGGCGAAGTAGTCCCGCAATCCGGCCAGGAAGTGCTCCAGGCCCACGTAGGCCACCAACTGCTTGAGCACGCTGGCGCCCTTGGCGTAGGTGATGCCGTCGAAGTTCACCTCGACGGCATGCAGGTCGGGGATGTCGGCGGCCACCGGGTGGGTGGACGGCAACTGGTCCTGCCGGTAGGCCCAGGACTTCTCCACATTGGCGAACGTGGTCCACGCCTCGGTGTACTCGGTGGCATCGGCCTGGCACAGCACCGAGGCGACGGTGGCGAAAGATTCGTTGAGCCACAGGTCATCCCA
>CAZRFC010000188.1:0-8422 GCA_964598975.1 uncultured Mycobacterium sp.
GAACTGGATGTCATCGACGAGCAGGATGTCGATATCCCGGTAGCTCCGTTTGAACGCGACTTTGCGGTCGTCCCGCAGCGAGTTGATGAAGTCGTTGGTGAATTCCTCGGTGGATACGTATTTGACACGCATGCCAGGGAAGAGTCGCTGGGCATAGTTTCCGGCGGCGTGTAGGAGGTGGGTCTTGCCGAGGCCGGATTCACCCCAGATGAAGAGCGGGTTGTAGGCCCGCGCCGGCGCCTCGGCAATGGCTAGTGCAGCGGCGTGAGCGAAGCGGTTGGAGGAGCCGATGATGAACGTGTCGAAGGTGTATCGCCGGTTCAAACTCGCGCCGGAGGGCGGCTCGGCGGGACTGTTCCGGGCCCGCTCGACGATGTAGCTAGGCCAGTTGTCCTGTTCGGCGGGGGCCGGCGCACGGTCCTCGTCGAGGTTGTCGAGATCGTATTCGGTCAGCGGGATGTCGTGGTCGAGCGAATCGTCGGGACCGTCGGAAGGCTCGATTCGGACCCCCAGTTCGACTCGCTGGCCAAGGCGTCGGCTGAGTGCTTCAACGATCGGTGTGCGCAGGTGCCGTTCGATCTCGTTCTGGACGAATGGGCTGGGTACGGAAAGCAGTGCGAAGCCCTCGGCGATCGTCAGTGGCTGGACCAACTTCAGCCAGGCCCGCTGTTGTGGGGTGAGTCCGGGGCTGAGCGGGGTTTCGGATTCAGACCAGTCGCCGTCACCGTTGAGTTCGGCGACAACCGAACTCCATACGGAGGCGAAATCGTGCCCGGGATCATCGGTCAATGACAGACTCCCCTTGGCTCGAGTCGGCTGCTAAGCGGTGACCCCGAGACTGTCCACAACGTTATCCACAGTTGTGTACAGGTCTCGGAATATCCTTGTTCGGCAGCTTATGGGCATTATTTGCACTACGGCCCAGTAACCGAGAAAAGACTGTCACGGTCGCTGCGCCCTGCCAGAAGCTAACAGGTTTCACCGCCTCTGCCAACAGTTGTCCAGTGATTTATCCACAGGCGGGATGAGCCCCTACCAGTGCGGTTTGACCTGCGCAAGGGACCTCAGTACCCTCGGGGGGTCGCCCAACCACGGGTGACACGGCTGCGACCGGGGTCCGGGACCGCGCCGGTTCGAACAGTTTCAGCAACGGGCAAGGCATCGGGGATCGTACCGATCTGATGCGACCGCCAGATGTGACGAGGAGAGACAGTCGTGGCCAAGGGCAAGCGCACCTTCCAGCCGAACAACCGGCGCCGGGCCAGGGTCCACGGCTTCCGTCTGCGGATGCGTACCCGCGCTGGCCGCGCCATCGTGACCGGTCGGCGCCGCAAGGGCCGTCGTTCGCTGACTGCCTGATTCACCGGCCACTCTTTCAGTGCTCCCGGCTCGTAACCGGATGACACGGTCTGCGGAGTTCAGTAACACCGTCAAGTACGGAGTTCGCGCGGCGCAGCCGGATTTGGTTGTGCACGCATACCGTGCAGACAGTGGTTCCGTCCCGCAGATCGGTCTGATCGTCTCGAAATCCGTTGGTGGAGCGGTGGATCGACACCGGGTCGCGCGCAAGCTTCGTCACGTTGCACGAACTCTGATCCCCGAACTGGACGCCGCCGATCGAGTGGTGGTCCGGGCGCTGCCCGGCAGCCGCGACGCCGTCTCACCTCGGTTGCGCGACGAGTTGCGGTCCGCCCTTCGGAGGGCGCACGCCTTGATGGAGCGGCAGCGGTGAGTGGGGCGACGGGCGGTCGGATGACGCGGGCGGTGATCGGCGTCATTCAGTGGTACCGGCACATGGTGTCGCCGCTGCGACTGCCGTCGTGTCGGTTCATGCCCACCTGCAGCCAGTACGCGGTCGACGCCCTGACTGAATACGGTCTGGTGCGTGGTGGGTGGCTGAGCTTCATTCGATTGGTCAAGTGCGGTCCATGGCACCGCGGTGGATGGGACCCGATTCCCGAACGGCGGAGCGTCAGGAGCACGCATGTTTAACTGGTTCAGTCTCGACTACGTGTATTACCCGGTGTCGGGCATCATGTGGCTTTGGTACAAGCTCTTCGGCTCCCTGTTGGGACCGAGCAACTTCTTCACCTGGGCACTGTCGGTGATGTTCTTGGTGTTCACCTTGCGGGCGGTGCTCTATCGGCCGTTCGTGAAGCAGATCCGGACCACCCGCAAGATGCAGGAGTTGCAGCCGCAGATCAAGGCGCTGCAGAAGAAGTACGGGAAAGACCGCCAGCGGATGGCGTTGGAGATCCAGAAGCTCCAGAAGGAACACGACTTCAACCCGATCCTCGGCTGCCTGCCGATGCTCGCGCAGGTCCCGGTGTTCCTCGGCCTCTATCACGTGCTGATGTCGTTCAACCGGACTCAGTCCGGATTCGGCCGACTCGGGCTTTCGGTGGAGGAGAACCGCGAACTCCCCAACTACTTCTTTAGCGCCGCCGACGTCGGCCACTTCCTGGAGGCGAATCTCTTCCGGGCGCCGATCGGGGCCTCCATCACCCAGCAGCACGGCCTGGCCGCTTTTACGGAGTTCAGCCGACCCGCGGTGGCGGCGGTGTCGATTCCGCTGATGTTGCTGGCCGGTATCGCCACCTACTTCAACAGCCGGGCCTCGATCGCCAGGCAGAGTCCCGAGGCCGCGGCCAACCCGCAGACCGCGATGATGAACAAGCTCGCGCTGTACGTGTTCCCACTCGGTGTGGTCATCGGCGGGCCGTTCCTGCCCATCGCCATCATCATCTACTGGGTGTCCAACAACATCTGGACCTTTGGACAGCAGCACCTGGTCTTCGGCAAGATCGAACGTGAAGAGCAGGCGCAGAAGGAAGAAGCACTGGCGCGCCGCGCGGCCAACGCCCCGGCACCGGGTGTCAAGCCGGTCAAGAATCGCAAGGGCACCGATACAACGCCGGCCACCCTGACCGACGGTGACGGGTCGACGGCGACGAAGGCTGCCGGGGAGTCGGGCGCCGATCAAGGCGACGGGGCCGCAGCCACGCGGGTACCGCGGCCCGGTGCTCGCCCGGCCAACCGCCCCAAGAAACGGAAACGCTGACCCGTAGCGGGACAGCGCCGCACAAAGGAAGAAACCGATGACTGAGACAGAGGCCCAGGACCAAGACGTGGTGCGCGGCGAGGCCGTCACCCCGGCACCCAACGGTAAGGGGAAAGACCTCGAGGAGCGGTTGGTCGCCGAAGGGGAGATCGCCGGGGACTACCTGGAGGAGCTGCTCGACCTGTTGGACTTCGACGGCGACATCGATCTCGACGTGGAAGGCGACCGCGCCGTCGTGAGCATCGACGGCGGTAGTGACCTGACCAAACTGGTCGGCCGCCGCGGCGAGGTGCTCGACGCGCTCCAGGAGTTGACCCGGCTGGCGGTCCTGCAGAAGACCGGGGAGCGCAGCCGCCTCATGCTCGACATCGCAAGCTGGCGTCGCCGGCGCAGGGATGAACTCTCCGCGCTGGGGGAGAAGGTGGCGCGCCGGGTCCTCGAGAGCGGCGAGCGTGAGGAGCTGGCCCCGATGACCCCGTTCGAGCGCAAGATCGTCCACGACGCCGTGGCCGGTGTCGACGGTGTCCACAGCGAGAGCGAGGGCGTGGAGCCCTCGCGCCGCGTTGTGGTCCTCAAGGATTAATTACATCCGTGTTGTTCTAGGCGCGACGAAGGGATGTTTCACGTGAAACAACCCGCACCCGATGCGCCCGCTGTTGCAGCAGAGATCTTTGGTGCGCGGCTCGATATCGCCCGCCGGTATGCCGACCTCCTGGCCGGCGCCGGCGTCGAGCGGGGTCTGATCGGTCCCCGTGAGGTCGAGCGGGTCTGGGAGCGCCACATTCTCAACAGCGCGGTCGTGGCGGAATTGATCGAGCCGTCGGCCCGAGTGGTCGACGTCGGTAGCGGAGCAGGTCTACCCGGATTGCCGCTGGCCATCGCTCGGCCCGATCTGGTGGTGACGCTTCTGGAGCCGATGCTGCGGAGGACCGAGTTCCTGACCGAAGCGGTCCGGGACCTCGATCTGACAGTTCGCGTGGTGCGCGGACGGGCCGAGGAACCGGGAGTGCGGTCGGCCGTCGGGGGAGCCGACGTGGTGGTGTCCCGAGCGGTCGCGGACATGGAGAAGTTGACCCGCTGGTGTCTGCCACTGCTGCGGCCAGGCGGCCGCATGTTGGCGTTGAAGGGGGACCGGGCCGAGGCCGAGGTCGCTGAGCATCGATTGACGTTGAACCGGTTAGGTGTTGCCGAGGTTGAGGTGGTGAGATGTGGGACGGGCCTCCTGAGTCCGCCCACCACGGTCGTCTCCGCGGTGCGGGGCGTGCAGAACCCGTCGCCACGCAGGCGCCCTCGCGCATCGGAAAGGAGAGGACCATGACCAAGCATTCGCAGGGGGACGGCCCCGGCGCTGTTTCACGTGAAACATGGTCGCCGAGTGCTGACGTCGACACCCCGATCGGAGCGGCGGCAGAGCGTGCGATGCGGGTTCTCCACACCGCGGCGGGCCAACTCCCCAAGCCGTCGAAGCGCCGGGTCTTCACCGTTGCCAATCAGAAGGGTGGCGTGGGGAAGACGACGACCGCGGTGAACCTGGCCGCCGCGATGGCGGTACAGGGACTCAAGACGTTGGTCATCGACCTGGACCCGCAAGGCAACGCCAGCACCGCCCTGGGAATCTCCGACCGGCATTCCGGCACGCCGTCGTCCTACGAGGTACTACTGGGGGAGATGCCGGTGCGGGCGGCGATCCAGCAGAGCCCGCACAGCGCCAAGCTGTTCTGCCTGCCGGCGACCATCGACCTCGCCGGCGCTGAGATCGAGTTGGTCAGCATGGTCGCGAGGGAGAACCGTCTCCGAAACGCGTTGGCCGATCTCGACGAGATGGACTTCGACTACGTTTTCATCGACTGCCCGCCGTCGCTGGGACTGCTGACGCTGAACGCCCTCGTGGCAGCGCCCGAAGTGCTGATCCCCATCCAGTGCGAGTACTACGCGCTCGAGGGTGTGTCGCAACTGATGAAGAACATCGAGATGGTCAAGGCGCATCTGAACCCGCAGTTGAACGTGACGACGGTGGTCCTGACGATGTACGACGGGCGCACCAAACTGGCGGATCAGGTCGCCGTCGAGGTCCGCCGCTTCTTCGGTGACAAGGTGCTGCAGACGGTGATCCCACGCAGCGTCAAGGTCTCCGAAGCGCCCGGCTACAGCATGACGATCATCGACTACGATCCAGGCTCGCGGGGGGCGATGAGTTACCTTGACGCCAGTCGCGAACTCGCGCTCCGGCCGAATTAGAGGAAACAGGGGTTTCAATGGCGCAGCAATCCAAGCGACGGGGTGGCCTCGGCCGCGGTCTGGCCTCGCTCATCCCGACCGGCCCCGCCGACGGCGGTCCCCGGCTGGGAGAAGCCGCAGCCGATGTGGTGATCGGTGGAGGCCCCGTGAGCCCCGAGGTACGCGAGGCCGGCGGCCCCGTGGAAGACATCGGCGCGGTGTACCGGGAGATTGCACCCGCCGAGATCGAGCCGAATCCGCGCCAGCCGCGCCAAGTGTTCGACGACGAGGCCCTCGCCGAGTTGGTGCACTCGATCCGCGAGTTCGGCCTGATGCAGCCCAGCGTCGTGCGCGAGGTGGATGCGACCGCCGGCGGTCGGCGCTACCAGTTGGTGATGGGGGAGCGCCGTTGGCGGGCCGCCCAGCAGGCCGGCCTCACCGCGATCCCGGCCATCGTTCGCGAGACCACCGACGACGATCTTCTCCGTGACGCGTTACTGGAGAATATCCACCGCGCACAGCTGAACCCGTTGGAAGAAGCGGCCGCGTATCAGCAGTTGCTGGACGAATTCGACGTCACCCACGAGGAACTCGCCAGCAGGATCGGCCGGTCGCGGCCGGTAATCAGCAACATGATCCGTCTGCTCCGGCTGCCGATCCCGGTGCAGCGCCGAGTCGCCGCCGGAGTCCTGTCGGCCGGGCACGCCCGTGCACTGCTGGCGTTGGAGGCCGGCTCGGAGGCCCAGGAGGAACTCGCCGCGCGGATCGTGGCGGAGGGTCTGTCGGTGCGGGCCACCGAGGAAGCGGTCACGCTAGCCAATCGGGCGGGGGAGAAGCCGGCCGGCCCGAAGCGCCGCAAGCCCATCCAGATGCCGGGGTTGCAGGATGTCGCCGAGCGACTCTCGAGCACTTACGACACACGGGTGACAGTCAGCCTCGGCAAGCGCAAGGGCAAGATCGTCGTCGAGTTCGGGTCGGTTGACGATCTGCAGCGAATTGTCGGTCTGATGGACGCAGCAAAGGCGCAATAGCTCCAACCAAGGACACCGGGGCGTTACGTCACTGTGACGGTACGGTGCCCAAAGCGCGTCCTTCTTGGTGGGGCTTGAAGAAACGCCAAGTGCCACAATGGTTTTGGTGAGAGGCGCCGGACCGCGCCTCAAGAGCGGCGAATAGTGGCCGGGGATCGTCCCGCTCTCCTATCCTGAAACTTGCCGGGCGCACCCGCACGGCACGACGGCCGGGGAAGACCGGGAGAATTGCGTGTCGGTTCGCATCAGACCACTGCGGCTGGAGGCTTTCGAGCAGCTGCCCAAGCACGCGCGGCGCTGCGTCTTCTGGGAAGTCGACCCACAGACCCTCGATGGCGGCGATTACCTCCCCGACCCGGAATTCGAGAAAGAGGCGTGGCTTTCCATGGTCATGCTGGAGTGGGGCTCATGCGGGCAGACGGCCACCGCCACAGTCGACGATCCTGGGGATTCCGACGAACCGTGTCTGGGGTACGTACTCTATGCGCCGCCCCGTGCGGTTCCCCGGGCGCAACGGTTTCCCACCGGGCCGGTTAGCGCCGACGCCGTCCTGCTCACCTCGATGGCTGTTGAACCCGGCCAGCCCGAGGGACTCAGCAATCTGCTGATCGGTCAGGTGGTCAGCGAACTGATCCGGCGCGGTGTCCGAGCGCTGGAGGCATTCGGCCGGACCGCCGAGGCCGCCGAACTGCACGACACCCCGACCGCCGACCTCGATCTCGCGCCGGCCATCCAGGCGTTGGGGGACTGTTCGTTCGACCAGTGCATGATCGACGCCGACTTTCTGCAGGACGTCGGCTTCACCGTCGTAGCACCGCATCGGTACTTTCCGCGGCTCCGCTTGGAACTCGATAAGGGTCTCGGCTGGAAAGCTGAGGTGGAGGCCGCCTTGGAGCGACTGCTCGACGCCGGGCAACCGGTGGGGAGCCTCCGGTAAGGCTCAGACCGCTGGGCGACCGTGTTCGGTTTGCTCGTGGGCCAGCAGTTCGGCGAAGGTGAACGTGCCGGTGGGACGATCGTTCTTGCCCAGTAGATACAGCCGTTTCACCGCCGCGAGGATGCCCTCGGCAATCGCATCCCGACACTCGCGGGTGGCCAGCATTGCACTGTCGTGCGGGCTGGTGATGTAGCCGACGTCGACCTGCACCGACGGCATTCTGGTCAGCCGCAGCAGATCCCAAGTCCGGCCGTGGGTACGGCAATCGCGTAAACCTGTGCGCGCCACCACTTCTCGTTGAATGAAGTCAGCCAGGTTGCGCCCGATCGTGGACACCGAACCGTGCGCGCTGCCGAAATAGAACGATGCCACACCGTTCGCACAGGGACTGGCCTGCCGCTCGAACCGCAGGCTGATCATCAGGTCTGCGCCCACCGTATTGGCGGTGGCCGCCCGCTCGGCGTCGGCCGGGCTGTGATTGACCGGCCGGGACAGGAAGGTCTCCATCCCGATCGCCGTCATCCGGCCCTCGAGACGACTGGCCAGATCCCAGAGAATGTCGGCCTCGCTGATCGGGCCCTGGCTGCCGTTGACGATCAAGCCGTGGTCGGAACCGCCGCGGCCCGGATCGATGATGATCCGCTTGCCCGACAACCGGGGGCCGGAGCGGCGGACGTGTTCCTCTTCGCGGATTGCATGCAGCGAACCACCGGTGACCCGGGAACCGAGAAAATACAAGGAGCGCAACGTTTCCGGGCCGCAGATACCGTCCGGCGCGAGCCCGTACTCCCGCTGATACGACATCAGCGAGTTGTGCGTCTGAAGTCCGAAGTAGCCGTCGACCAGACCGGTGTAGAAACCAAGATCCTGCAACCGCGCCTGCAGCGTTGCCACGTCATCGCCGTACATCGGGGCACCGAACTGGTGAGCCAAGGTCCGGGCGCCCAGCCGGTAGGACGCCTCACGTAGGGCTCGGTAGGTTGCCGGTCCGACGACGCCGTCCACCAGCAGGCCGCGACGCTGCTGGAACGCACGCACCGCATGGTCGAGTTCGTCGTCGAAGACATCCAGGGCGACCTGCTTGCCAGTGGTGAGGTCGTCGTCGGGGTTGTCCACGAGTCCCAGCGCGGACAGCGCGGCGCGGATCTCGATCACCGCCCCGCCGCGGTCCCCGCG
>CAZRFC010000189.1:0-8410 GCA_964598975.1 uncultured Mycobacterium sp.
CTCACGTCCATGGTCGTCCAATGAACACAGCACCCCGGCAGAATCCGAAGAGCCCGTTTTCCACCGGGCACGTGCCCGCAGCCAACCCGGCTTCGCCTACGGCAGGCACAATGGTGCGCAGGCATCCGGCAAGGGCGCGCAAACAACATTCGGCAAAGTTCGGTTCCGGCTGCGGGAGACAACTTCTCCCGCGTTACGCCCAGTCGATAGACCGAACCGTGCAGGACGGGAAGAGTGGAACGGTATTACTGGTTCGACCTGGCGTTGATCTTCGTTCTACTACTCCTCAACGGGCTGTTCGCCGGCAGCGAGATCGCCCTGATCTCCCTCCGCGAGGGACAACTGCGAGCTCTCGAGCGCCGGCCCGGGCGGCGTGAGCAAGCCCTTGTCCGTCTGGCCCGTGACCCCAATCGGTTCCTGGGAACAATCCAGTTGGGCATCACGCTGGCCGGATACCTCGCTTCGGCGACGGCGGCGATCACCCTGGCCGAGCCGCTGGTTCCGTCGTTGACGGCATTTCTCGGCGGCGCTGCCGAGGCCGTGGCGATCACTTCGGTAACTGTGGTGCTGGCCGTCGTCAACATCGTGGTGGGCGAACTGGCGCCCAAGAGGGTGGCCATGCAGAACGCCCAGCGGTGGGCGCTGATGGTTGCCATTCCGTTGGATCGTCTAGCCAGCCTCACCAAACCGGTGGTGTGGTTGATGAGCGCCGCGACCGACGTCGTGGTTCGCCTCTTCGGCGGAAACCCGAACGCCGCGACCGAGCAGCTCTCTTCTGAGGAGCTGCGCGAACTGGTCTCGACACACCGGGGACTCACCCCGGAGCAGCGCGAGATGATCTCCGGCGCCTTGGAGATTCAGGACCGCGTCCTGCGGGAGATACTCATTCCCCGACGGGCGGTGGTCATGCTCTCCAGCGATCTGCCCACCAAGACGGCTCGTGACGAACTGTCGAATTCAGGGCATTCGCGAGCGCCAGTCGTTCGTTCGCGCGACCTTGATGAAGTCCTCGGAGTGGTACACCTACGCGACCTTCTGAACGACAACAGAACGTTGACAGAGGCAGCGCATCCCGCCCTGCAGTTGCCTGACAGCCTTCCGGTTTCGGAGGCGTTACAGCGATTCAAGACTGAGCGCGAACAGTTCGCGGTGGTAATCGACGAACGTGGCGGCGTGGCAGGAATCGTGACGCTGGAGGATGTCCTTGAGGAGATTGTCGGCGAGATTTACGACGAGACCGACCGCGACGTACTCGGCGCCAAGTCAATGCCTGACGGCAGCCTGGTCCTGCCGGGCAGCTTCCCCATCCACGACTTACCGGATCTTGACGTCCAGATCACCGACCTGCCGCGGGGCGACTTCACCACAATCGCGGGGTTGGCACTCGTTGTGCTGGCACGCATCCCCGATCGTCCGGGCGACCGGATTGAGCTGACTGACTGGACGATCGAGATATCAGGGGTCGACCGCAACACCATCACCGAAGTGCGGCTCAACCGGCGGCGGACTCCACGAGCACTCACCGAAACTGCGTAGTGCGCGTCGGCTGCTGCTGCTGCTGCTCATACCCCGCCGACCGATCCGCGCTGCAACTGGCAAAAGCGACGATCATTCCAGTCAGCAACCCGAAAACATAGAAAATAACAGCCGCCTCTTTGGTTTGCATGACCAAGGATTGCCCGCGATTACCGGTTTTAGACCCCTGAAGCGATCCGTTGATATGTGGCAAATTCACCCGACTCCGGTGGAGAGGCGGTGCGGTCTTCATCGCGTCGAACAGTCCACCAGCGGCAAAGATCTGTGCGGTGAAAACACTCCCTACCAGCAGTTGAGCGGCAACACAGCGCTAACTTGAGCCCTCAATTCACAAGCCAGGAAGTACTCAATTCCAGTAGCTTGGTATTAGCAGCGCGCCGCCAATACCCGAGAAATGGGCGGAGGTCAGGAATATGAAAGTCAGCAAAACGCACGACATGGACGTCCACGCCGCCGCCGACGAACTCGCCGACCGGCTGCAAGAACTCGCCGACCAGATGTCCACACGCCATAAGCCCCGCCGCATCCACTTCGGGAGGGGTCGACTCGGCGGCTCGTTGCGACGGCGCTCGCCGGCCGGATTCGTGGTCGACCCGGTCAACTTGGAGATACTGCTGCCAAATGGCCGTCTGTGGTCCTACACGCGCAGCGACTCCCAGCGTTTCCCGGCCGGCCGCTATTACGACCCCCGCACCGACTACGCCGAGTACGCCGGCGGGCGCTCGTTTCCCGGCGGTACCGAGTTCACCTTCCTGGGGGCGGTGATCGGCAAGTACACCTTCGGATTCGCCGATGGCCAGGACCCCACGTCGCCGCACGGATTGTGCGCCATCGTCAGCGAGGGCCGAGAGGTCCGCTACGTGGGGGTTGACGAAGCCATCGCCGATATCGCCGACACGATCCGCGCTGCCCCACGGGCGGAACGCGATCGCCACGACACGATGTGAAATAGCCAAGCCTTTGTAGTCCGTTTGACGGACAATAGAACGTCGGCCCGTCCAGCCACCCCCCCGTGCTGGGCGGGCCGACCCTGTTCTTTCAGACCTTGGCCCAGAGGCAATTGCCGGCGAGTTCGGCGTAGAACAGTTGCGGCAGCATCTCCAGTGTCAACCTCTGCCCCCGCTCCCCCTCGAAGACCTGAGGTTCGGCGAGGACGCCCGCCTCGACCACCGTGGTCTGAGTCGCCTTGCACGTCGCCTCCGGATCCTGCGGTGTCGCGGTCCACCGCCCCGAGGACAAGTTGGGGTTCCGCATCCCCTGGCCGTGCAAGGTGATCGACGGCCCGTAGCTCAGCCAGGTGTCGTTCGGCGGGAACGGCGTCTGGGTCGGCGTCCACACATAACCTAGTCCGGCCTGCCTGCAAGTGACGTACATCTGATCGGCCAGCAGAGTCATGGCATCCGCGAGTTCAGCCGCACATCCGGCGCCCACCTCCGGCGGCGCCACATCGGCGTTCGCGGCCGGCGGAGAAAGGATTGCCCAACCGGCTACCACGGCCAGCACCGTGGCGCGGATTCGCTTCATCGTCGACTCCTCTCGGCTCAGCAACTCAGTCACACCAGTCTCGTATGCATCAACAGTACGTTGTAGTCACCCCACATCGACATGTTCCAGTAGATGTCCTGATCCGTCGTCCACGGGTGCATCATCGGCGCGTACAGGCCCGGATACTGCACCGAGGTGGCCACGGTGGTCGGCTCCGACCACGGCCCTTCAGGCCGGTCGGCGGTACGCATCACCACGTTGTTGGCAGAGTCGGCGTACATCATCACGTACTGGTTGAGATAGGTGTTGTACTGCACCGACATCTCACCCACGCTTGGGTAGGTCTTCCGGGTGAAGAACCAGAAGGTGGTCGTTTTGCCCGGGAGGATCGGCGTCGCCGCGGAAGGTCTGTTGAGCACCCAGGCACTGCCGTTCCAGTACTCGTATGCCGCCTGGTCGAGCACCGACATCTGATCCACCCGCGACAGATACACCGTGCCGCCCCGCCCGGAGGGGGTGCCGAACGCGTAGACGTAGTTGTCGTCGGCCGATCCAGCGGGCGGCTTCACGAAGGCGCTCTGCTGGAAGTTCTGATTGCCCGAGACATATCCGGTGGTGGTCCGGAAATACCCCGCCGACCGGATCGACGACCGTGCGACGGTCCAGGTCTGCCCGTTGTCGTCGGAATAGGCGATCGCGGCGTAGTTGGTCGTCCACCGCCCAGGGGTATCCCAGGACTTCACAGACATATAGCTGACGTATTGCCTTGAGCCGTAGGCATTGTCGTAAGGAACGGAGACACCCGCGGTGGGAATGATCGTCACTTCCCGCCCGAGGAAGCCCAGATAGCCGGGGCTCCTGATGATCTGGCGGGAGAAGTTCGGCGCCGACAGCGGTGATCCGCTGAAGATGTCCCCCATCACCCCGGCCGGCACGGTGATGCCGTCGGCGGGGTTGTCATCTGAACTGCGCAACAGAACGTTGGACCGCCAGGTCCCGGTCATGCCAGTACCACTGAAGGTGTCCCCGAACGCCATCAGGATCTGATGTTCATCGACCGGAGTCGCCGGATTGTCGGCGATTCCGTTGTCCCACATGGTCCCGATATCGGTGCCGGCGATCCCGAATTTCAGTGCCGTGTTGTTGGTTCGCGGCAAAAGATACGGCCCGAGGCTGCCACTGCCGGTCAGCCAGGCGACCGGAGATGTGGTCGGCGTGGCCAACGTGGCGGCGGCGACGGTGCTGGTGGCCGCCGGCGCGACGGATTCAGTCCGCTGGAATTCCCTGCGCACCCATGCGAGTAGACCCCACATCACCGGTGCCTGCACCGGAGCCAGAGGCGACGTGCCGGCCAAGTGCCCGACACCGAACGCGGCTAACAGGCCCCGGAAGGTACCACCGATGCTTGTCGTCGGCGCAGCAGTCGGCGCGGCGGTCGGCGCCTCAGCGGTCATCGCCGCCGGGGCCGTGAGGGCGGCAAGGGGCGCCCCCGAAACCGCGTTTACCTGCACTGGCGGCGCAGACACGGGAATTGTCGCGGATATTCTCGGCACCCCGAACGTCGGTACCGGGTCGGACAGTCCATCCGGTCGCACGGCGGCCGGACCGGGACCGATCCGACCAACCGTGACCCCCTTGGTTCGCTTTCGGTTCTTGGGCGCCTCTTGCCGGGCAGGTGTGCCGGTGGCTGGTCCGGACTTGCTGGTGCGCAATGGCATTCGGCTCCGTTTGGTCGACGGTGGCGACGCCGCCGACTCCTCGGCGGATGACTCCGATGACGCGGATGACGTCGTGTCGACCTCGTCGGCCCACGCAACCGCACATCCGGTGGTCAGCGCCAACCCCACCCCAAACGTCGCTGCCAGTCCGCCGACACGTCCGATGGCCACCGCTGCGTTCATCGCACCCCTTCGATCTCCCCAGACCTGGCTTCCATGAGACACCATTAGGCGAAGGCTGAGAAAGACCTAAAGGGCGGTGGGAGTCAGCTGTGCGCGAAACAGTCGTTCACCCCAATTGAATTGACGCGCAGCGTAATTCGTCGAGCCGCGTTATCCGATGATGGGAAACCGTCGTCGACGCCGCAGCCGGTCGAGCTCCGCTTGCATCACCCGGCGGATACGCCCGTCGATCTTCGCGAGGTCCGGATTCGGGCCCCACTGCGCCGCCACGTCGATCGGCTCCAGAATCTGACTGACGATCTTCGACGGCAGCGGCATATTGACCGGGATCAGCACGCTGAGGCCGAACGGGAACCCGAATGAGACCGGCAGGATGTCGGTGCGCATCACCCGCTTCTCCCACTTGTCCAGGCGCAGCGCTCGGGCAAGCCACTGGCCCCGGCTGAGGACTATCTGGGTCTCCTGACCGCCGATGGAAACCACCGGAACGATCGGCACCTTCGCGGCGAACGCCGTCTCCACGTAACCGGTGTGCCCCGCGAAGTCGATGGTGTTCTCTGCCGGCGACGGCCGGTAAACCTCCATGTCTCCGCCCGGGTAGACCATCACGGGACTATCGGTGGCGAGTGCGGCCGCGGCGTTGGCCGGGTTGGCCTGGATCACGCCGAGGTGCGGAAGGATGTCAGCGGCCGGCCCGTGGAACAGGGTGTCATGGCCGAGCGTGTACAGCGGCCGGTCGTAGCCGAACTTCTCGTAGTAGTCCACCGCCAAGATCGCGAAGTCGGGCGTCAGCAGCCCACCGGAGTGGTTACCCACCAGCAGGCAAGGGCCGGTGGGGATTCGGTCAAGTCCGCGCACCTCCGAGCGGTGGTAGACCTTGAGCACCGGCCGAAGCAGGTCGACGACATGTCTTGTGAGTACCGGATCCCACCGGCCAACCTGGGCGGGCCGGTGGTCTTCCATGTCGGTCTGGCCTAGGCGTACAGGCTGTCGATCTTGTCGTGGAAGTTGTCCACCACGACCTTGCGCTTGAGCTTGAGGCTCGGGGTGAGATCACCGTTCTCCACCGTCAACTCGCGGTCGATGATCGAGAATTTCTTGACCTGCTCCCAACGGTTGAGGTGCTTGTTGAGTTGCTCGACGTAGCCCTCGACGGCCGCGAAGGTCTTGGGGTCCCGGGCGATCTCACCGAAGGACTTTCCGCCCAACCCATTGGAAGCCGCCCACTCCTTGACGCCGTCGGCGTCGAGGCTGACCAGAGCAACGCAGTACGGCTTGCCCTCGCCGTACACGATGATTTCGCTGGCGAACGGGCAGATGCCCTTGAACTGCGCCGAAATAGCCGAGGGCGCAACGTACTTGCCCTGGGAAGTCTTGAACATGTCCTTCTTGCGGTCGGTGATCCGCAGGAAGCCCTCGGCGTCCAGTTCGCCGATGTCGCCGGTGTGGAACCAGCCGTCCGGCTCGATCGTCTCGGCGGTGGCCTCGGGCATGTTGTGGTAGCCCTCCATGATGCCGGGACCCTTCAGCAGGATCTCTCCGTCGTCGGCGATCTTGACGTCGGTCTGTGGCAGCGTCCAGCCGACGGTGCCGAACCGGTAGGCGTTGGGCCGGTTCAGCGAGGACGCCGCAGAGGTCTCGGTGAGTCCGTAACCCTCCAGCACGACGACGCCGATGGCATCGAACCACTGGGCGATCTCGCGGTCCAGAGCCGCGGACCCGGAGATGAAGAAGCGCAGACGTCCGCCGAAGCGGTCGCGGATCTTGGACAGGACCAGCTTGTCGGCCAACTTGTATTGCGTGGACAGCAGCGGCGACACGCTGTGTCCGGCCTGCTTGGCTCGGGACACCTCGACACCGACCCCGGTGGCCCAGTCGAACATCGTCTTCTTCAGGCCACCCTCTTTGGCCATCATCTCGTTGATCCTGCCGTGCACCTTCTCGAAGATGCGCGGGACGGCGCCCATGATGGTCGGGCGGATGATGGCGAGGTTCTCGACGATCTTGTCGACCCGGCCGTCGATGACGGTCGGGAACCCGATCTGCAGCGGCAGCGCCAGCATCACCTTGCCGAAGGCGTGGGACAGCGGCAGCCACAGGTAGTTGAGGTCGTTGCTGGACAACACGCCGAGGGAATCCATGGCCGCCGCGGTGTAGGTCCAGGACTTCTGTAGCAGTCGAACGCCCTTGGGCTTGCCGGTGGTGCCCGAGGTGTAGATCAGCGTGGCAAGCTGGTCGGGCAGGATTGCCTCGATGCGGTCATTGACGGTGTTGGGCGCCTCCGCGAGGACCTGGCGGCCGGTCTCCTCGAGTTCATCGAGGGTCATCACCCAGTCGCCGTCGCCGGCACCGTCGATGACCACGACCTTCTCGACCGCCGGGACCTCGTCGCGGTGCTCCCGCAGTTTGTCGACCTGGGTCTGGTCCTCAGCGATGACGATCCGGCTGCCCGAGTTGGCGACGATGTAGGCCACGTCCTCTGCATTGGTCGTCGGATAGACCGTGGTGGTGGCAGCGCCTGCGTTGAGGATCGCGAAGTCGGCAACCACCCACTCGTAGCGGGTTCCCGAGGCCAGTGCGACCCGGTCCTCCGGGTTGATGCCCATGGAAATCAGACCGGCCGCGATGTTGTCCACCCTGTCGCCCACCTGGCGCCACGTCACGCTTTCCCAGCCGCCACCTGCCTTGGGATACCGGAATGCCTCGGTGTTCGGCGTCGCCGTTACGCGGTTGCGGAACATCTTCGGCACCGACTCCAGTCGGGTTTCGATTTTGCCGAGATCGACGCGCTCTTGGGATTTATGCAGGCCTGCCATGGTTCGAGTCTAGGAAACCCGCATTCGGTCGCTGCAGGGGATGCCTAAAGACGGTTCACCGGCGACCCGGCGGGTACGCCCGGACGCATGGACCAGAGCCGGGCGCCATTGCTGGATGCCCTGGAGGATTATCGGCGAAAAGACCGCTACGGGTACACGCCGCCGGCGCATCGGCAGGGACGTGGCGTCGATGAACGGGTGCGCCGGATCATCGGCGAAGATTCCTTCCGGGCCGACGTCCTGGCCTCGGCGGGACTGGACGACCGGTTGTCCCGGCAGGGAATCCTGGTCGCCGCCGAACAGTTGATGGCCGCTGCCGTCGGCGCCGAAGACGCATTCTTCTCGACCTGCGGGAGTTCGCTGTCGGTCAAAGCCGCGATGCTGGCCGTCGCCGGTAACCACGAGGGCGGCCTGCTGCTGGGCCGGGACAGTCACAAGTCGGTGGTCGGCGGACTGGTCTTCGGCGGCATCCGGCCGCACTGGGTCACTCCGCGTTGGGACGCCGAACGGCACATGTCCCACCCACCCTCCCCCGAACAGATCGAGCAGGCTTGGCAGCGCCACCCCGACGCCGCTGGCGCCCTGGTGGTGAGCCCCAGCCCGTACGGCACCTGCGCCGACCTCGCCGGGATCGTCGAGGTGTGCCACCGCCGCGGAAAACCGTTGATCGTC
>CAZRFC010000190.1:0-8385 GCA_964598975.1 uncultured Mycobacterium sp.
GGAGTCGTAGAGCAGCCGACCGATCAGGGTGGACTTGCCGTCGTCGACGGAACCGGCCGTCGCAAGCCTCAACAATGTCGACATCAGAAGCCCCTGTTCTTCGCGCAAGCGCTCATCAACTGTGCCCACCGTTCTTCTTCGCGCGAGCGCTCATCAACTGTGCCCACCGTTCTTCTTCGCGCAAGCGCTCATCAGAAGTAGCCCTCCCGCTTGCGGTCCTCCATGCCGGCCTCGGAGATCCGGTCGTCGGCGCGGGTGGCACCGCGTTCGGTGAGCCGCGACACCGCGGTCTCGGCGATGACATCCTCGACGGACGCGGCGGTTGACTCGACACAGCCGGTACAGGTGACGTCGCCGACGGTGCGGAACCGCACCGAGGTCTCGAACACTTCCTCTCCGGCCGTCGGCTGCATGAACTCGTGGACCGCAAGCAGCATGCCGTCGCGGCGGAAGACCGGTCGGCGGTGTGCGTAGTAGATGGACGGCAGCGGAATGCCCTCCGCGCCGATGTAGGCCCAGATGTCGTACTCGGTCCAATTCGACAGCGGGAACACCCGGATGTGCTCTCCCTTGCGGTAACGGCCGTTGTAGAGGTTCCACAGTTCGGGGCGCTGGGCCTTGGGGTCCCATTGCCCGAACTCGTCGCGGAAGCTGAACACCCGTTCCTTGGCGCGGGCCTTCTCCTCGTCTCGGCGGGCCCCGCCGAAGGCCGCGTCGAAGCGGTTCTCCCGGATCGCACGCAACAGGGTGACGGTCTGCAGCGGATTGCGGGACGGTCCGTTGTCCACCACCCGGCCGGCGTCGATGTCCTCCTGCACGCTGGCCACCACCAGGCGCAGTCCGTGGCTGTCCACCAACTGGTCGCGGGTGGCGATCACCTCGTCGAAATTGTGGCCGGTGTCGACGTGCATGACCGGGAACGGCAACCGGGCCGGCGCGAAGGCCTTGGTCGCCAGGTGCAGCATCACGATGGAGTCCTTGCCGCCGGAGAACAGCAGCACCGGCCGCTCGAACTCGGCGGCGACCTCTCGGATGATGTGGATGGCCTCGGCCTCCAGCGAGCGCAGATGGCTCAGTTCGTATTGCCCGGCCCGCGGCTGGGTCGCCACCGAGTTCGCCATGGTTTCCTCGTAAAGTTGGTAGTTTTGGCCGAATTAAACAGACTCGCCACCATTAACCCACCCGCCGAGGCGACGTGTCAAAGCGCCCTGCGGGCACGCGCACGCCACATCGAAACTGCGCCCAGATCGCCATTTCGCTGAATTCGGCGATCTGGACGCAGCCTCGATGAGTTAAAGCGTGACCTCGTGCAGCTTGCCGGTGGCGACGTCGAAAACGAACCCCCGCGCCGAGGAATGCATAGTGACGAACGGGCTGCTCTGGATGCGCCGCAGCGACTGGCGGACGTCCTCTTCCACGTCCGGGAACGCCTCCGCAGCCCACTCGGGCTTGATCCCGGTCTCTTGCTGGATGTCGCGCTTGAAGTCGTCGTCGGTGAAGGTCAGCATTCCGCAGTCGGTGTGGTGGATGAGGATGATCTCGCGGGTACCCAGCAGACGCTGGCTGATGGCCAGCGAGCGGATCTCGTCGTCGGTGACCACGCCGCCGGCGTTGCGGATCACGTGCGCCTCGCCCTCGTTCAGGCCGAGAATGCCGTAGACGTTCATCCGGGCGTCCATACAGGCGACCACCGCGACGTGCTTGCTCGGCGGCAGCGGCAGCGGGCCGGAGAAGTTCTTGGCGTACTCGGCATTGTTGGCCAGGTACTCGTCGGTCACGCTCACAGTCGCACTCCTGTGGTCAACGGATCAGTCGTCGAGATGGTATCGACCCATCCCGCCGGCGTCATGAGTGGCGCGAACGAAAGGGATCTCAGTCCAGCGGCGGCGGCGGTGGAGTGGCGGTGAGCACCGGACGGAACGACGGCGCCGCCCGCCATGACGTCGTCGTCACCCCGTCGCCGCTCTCCCCCGGTGTCATCTGGGGCGTCGCGGGCGCGACGACCGTCTCCGGTGCCACGTTGTGGTCACCCAGAGAAACACCCACCACCCCCATGCCGACGACACCGACACCGCCGAGGATCGCCGAGAAAACCCGAGCGCGTGCATGCGGTTTCATAACGGTCGACTTACCGCGCAGCGACCGCGCCAAACCTGGTCGGGCCGAATTTCTCCGTGAGCCGGATCAGCCGCCGTCGCCCGGGTCCTGGCTGGGCAGCCCCACCGGGCCGCTCACCGACGGCGGGGCCACGCTGTTGCCCTCCTTGGTGGTCTGGCTGGGGCCGGGACCACTGAAGTCGTCACCGGATCCCTCGGCAGGCGAGTCGCCGCCGCCGGTACCACCGGCGGGCGCTTCCCCGCCCCCACCGGGTCCGATGCCGCCCCCGGATCCGGCGCCGTCCCCGGCCGGCGGGGCCGGCGGCACGGGGGACAGCGTGGTAGTCGTCGACGTAGTCGTCGACGTGGAGGTGGACGTGCTCGTCGATGTGCCTGACGTGGTGGACTCCTGGGAACCGGAGTCATCGCCACAGCCGGCCAAGACGATGACCGGAAGGCACAGCAGCACCGCCGAGCGGCGAACAAATGTGGTCATGTTCGACGCTCGTACCCGTGCCCAACGCCGGTAAACGCCGTCGATCTCCTACCCTGTGCTGATGCGAACAGGGGTCGGCAGATGATCCGGTTCCTGGCACGTCGGCTGCTCAATTACCTGGTGCTATTGGCGCTGGCGTCATTCCTGACCTTCGCCCTGACGTCCTACACCTTCACGCCGTTGAACAGCCTGCTGCAGCGCAACCCCCGGCCGCCGCAGGCGGTGATCGACGCCAAGGCCGCCGAACTGGATCTCGACAAGCCGATCCCGCTTCGCTACGCACACTGGGCGTCCGGGGCGGTGCGCGGCGACTTCGGCACGACGGTCAACGGTCAACCGGTCGCCGAAGAACTCGGTCGCCGCATCGGGGTCAGCCTGCGATTGTTGGTGATCGGCTCGGTGCTCGGCACCATCATCGGCGTGGTGGTCGGCGCCTGGGGCGCGGTCCGGCAATACCGGCTGTCCGACCGAGTGGTGACCGTGCTGTCCCTGCTGATCATCAGCACGCCGACGTTCGTGTTGGCCAACCTGCTCATCCTCGGGGCACTTCAGGTCAATTGGGCGACGGGCCTGCAGATCTTCGAGTACACCGGCGAGACCTCAGCGGTCCCGGTCGGTGGCGCCTGGAACCAGTTCCTCGACCGCCTGCAGCATCTGGTGCTGCCGACGACGACGCTGGCCCTGGTGTCGATCGCCGGCTACAGCCGCTATCAGCGCAACGCCATGCTCGACGTTCTCGGGCAGGACTTCATCCGCACCGCCCGCGCCAAGGGCCTGACCCGCCGCCAGGCGCTGTTCAAACACGGACTGCGGACGGCGTTGATCCCGATGGCGACGCTGTTCGCGTACAGCGTCGCCGGACTGGTCACCGGGGCGGTGTTCGTCGAGAAGATCTTCGGCTGGCACGGGATGGGCGAATGGGTCGTCCAGGGCATCGCCACCCAGGACACCAACATCATTGCGGCCATCACCTTGTTCTCCGGGGCGGTGGTGCTGCTGGCCGGCCTGCTATCCGACGTCATCTACGCGGTCCTCGACCCGCGGGTGCGGGTGACATGACCGCCACCAAACCCGTTGTCGCCGTGGACACGTTCGTCTCCCGCCGCACACTGGTGACCCGCCGCTTCCGGCAGAACAAACTGGCCGTGGCGGCACTGGTCGTGCTGGTGGTGCTGTTCGTGGCCTGCTACGCGCTCCCACCCCTGCTGCCCTACTCCCACACCGACATCGACTTCTACGAATTGCAGACCGCGCCCAGCCCGCGGCACTGGTTCGGCACCAACGCGATCGGACAGGACGTGCTCGCACAGGTACTGCGCGGCATGCAGAAGTCGATGCTGATCGGTGTGTGCGTGGCCGTGATCTCCGCGCTGATCGCCGCGACCGTAGGAGCGATCGCCGGGTACTTCGGCGGCTGGCGCGACCGCGCGCTGATGTGGTTTGTCGACCTGCTACTGGTGGTGCCCAGCTTCATCCTGATCGCGATCATCACCCCCCGGACCAAGAACTCGGCGAACGTCGCACTCCTGATCGTCCTGCTGGCAGCCTTCAGTTGGATGATCAGCTCACGCATGGTGCGTGGCCTGACGATGAGCCTGCGGGAACGCGAATACGTCCAGGCCGCGCGTTACATGGGGGTGCCGAGCCGGCGGATCATCGCCCGCCACATCCTGCCCAATGTCGCCTCGATCCTGATCATCGACACCGCACTCAACGTCGGCGTGGCGATCCTGGCCGAAACCGGTTTGAGCTTCCTCGGCTTCGGCGTGCAGCCCCCCGATGTCTCGTTGGGCACCTTGATCGCCGACGGAACCAAGTCGGCGACCACCTTCCCGTGGGTATTCCTGGTCCCGGCCGGGGTTCTGGTTCTGATCATCCTGTGCGCCAATCTGATCGGCGACGGCCTGCGGGACGCGCTCGACCCCGGCAGCACGAATCTGCAGCGACGGAAGACCAAGCGGTGAGCCTGCTTTCGGTCCGGGACCTGACGGTGAGCTTCCCCACCGATGGCGGGGAACTCAAAGCGGTCCGCGGACTGAGCTATGACATCGCGCCGCGCGAGGTGGTCGCGATGGTCGGCGAGTCAGGGTCGGGTAAGTCGGCGGCGGCGATGGCGGTCATCGGGCTGCTGCCGGAGTACGCGACGGTGTCCGGCTCTGTCCGATTGCGGGATTCACCCGTTCGCCCCGGGACGACGATGGACGGCCAGGAACTGCTCGGCCTGGCCGACGACGAGATGTCGAAGATCCGCGGCCTGCGGATCGGCACGGTGTTCCAGGACCCGATGTCGGCGCTCACCCCCGTCTACACCGTCGGCGACCAGATCGCCGAGGCCATCCGGGTGCACAACCCCGACGTCAGCCGGGCCGAGGCACGCAAGCGGGCCGTCGGACTGCTCGAACTGGTGGGCATCGTCCAACCGGATCAGCGTGCCCGGGCCTTCCCGCACGAATTATCCGGCGGTGAGCGTCAACGCGTGGTGATCGCCATCGCGATCTCCTGCGATCCCGACCTGATCATCTGCGACGAGCCGACGACCGCACTCGACGTCACCGTGCAGGCCCAGATCCTCGAGGTGCTCAAGACCGCCCGCGACGTCACCGGCGCGGGGGTGCTGATCATCACCCACGACCTCGGGGTGGTCGCGGAGTTCGCCGACCGGGCGCTGGTGATGTACGCCGGGCGGGCCGTCGAGGTCGCGACGGTCCCACAGCTGTACGCCGACCGCCGGATGCCCTACACCGCAGGGCTGTTGGGTTCGGTTCCCCGACTGGACGCCCCACGCGGAGAGCGTCTGGTGCCAATCCCCGGCGCGCCGCCGTCCCTGGTGGCCCTGCCACCCGGCTGCCCGTTCGCACCGCGCTGCCCGCTCGCCATCGACGACTGTCTGGCCGCCGAACCGGACCTGATGACCGTCGCGGCCGGGCACGCAGAGCATTCAGCGGCCTGTATCCGCACCGAGCAGGTCGCCGGGCGCAGCGCCGCCGAAATCTACGGTGTGGCAACCGAACCGGGCGAGATCGATGACGGCGGCCCACCCGAGGTCGTGGTTCGAGTGCGTGAGGTGTCCCGCACCTACCGGCTGACCAAGGGCGTGGTGTTCCGCCGCCAGATCGGCGAGGTCCGGGCCGTGGACCGGGTCAGCTTCGAGGTGCAGCAAGGCCGAACACTGGGCATCGTGGGCGAGTCGGGGTCCGGGAAATCCACCGTCCTGCACGAGATACTGGAATTGACGGCACCGCAGTCGGGCACCATCGAGGTGCTCGGCGAGGATGTCGCGACCCTGAGCCCGCATCGGCGCCGGGAATTGCGCGGCGACGTTCAGGTGGTGTTCCAGGACCCGGTCGCCGCACTGGACCCACGGATGCCGGTTTTCGACATTCTCGCTGAACCCTTAGACGCCAACGGTTTCGACAAGACCGCCATCGACAACAGGGTCGCCGAACTACTGGAGCTCGTCGGGCTGCGTCGCGCCGACGCCAGCCGCTACCCGGGCGAGTTCTCCGGCGGCCAGAAGCAGCGCATCGGCATCGCCCGCGCACTGGCGCTGCGGCCAAAGATCCTGGCCCTCGACGAGCCGGTCTCCGCGCTGGACGTCTCCATCCAGGCCGGCATCATCAATCTGCTCCTGGATCTGCAGCGCGAGTTCGACCTGTCCTATCTCTTCGTCTCCCACGACCTGTCGGTGGTCAAGCACCTCGCCCACCAGGTGGCGGTGATGTACCGGGGCGCGATCGTCGAATACGGCGACAGCGAAGGAGTCTTCGCAGACCCCCAACACGAGTACACCCGGCGGTTGCTGTCCGCGATCCCCCAACCGGATCCCGCGCGCCGCTAGTCACTTCGCGGTTGTGGGGCCGGCCGGCAGTGGCGGCGGGCAGGCCTTGTGGTCCTGGAGGTCCTCACCACCGAATGGGTCGCCGGGAGTGACCCGCGCGGCCAGGACCACGAATCCGCGGGCCGAACCCGCCACAACCAGAGTGTGGCTGCCCAGATCGGCGCCCGCCCCGGGAAGCCCGGTGGCCAACAATTCGAAGGGGTCGGCATCAAGGTCGTCGCCGTCGACGGCGATCGCGCTGTAGTTCCGCCCCGCCAGTGGGACCGGGAACGGTGCCCACGCCGAACCGAGCGCGTCGGCGTAGCGGGCCAGCGCCTCGTGGACGTCGGCTCTCAGGCAGTCGATATGCAGATGCAGTTGGTTTTGGGTCCGGGCCACCGCGGAGTTGACGGCGACGGACACCCAGTCTCGGGGCAGCGCGCCGCCGGCGGCGGCCTCGGTGAACGATCTGACCCGCCAGGCGTCGGCGAAATAGTTCGGGGTGGCGGGGTCAAGCAGGATAGGACTCTCGATACCCGGGATCGGGGCGGTCGGAATGAGCAGGTATTGCCGCGCGCCGTCGTAGTCCTTGAGGACGGCGTAGCCGTCGTCCCGACCGGCGGAGAGGTCAACTGCCGCACAGGGCGAGGGGTCGGCTCGCTGCATCAGGCCCGGGACGCACTGGTCGTGCACGACCCGCCACAGAACGTCGGCGTCGGCGTGCGCCGGCGGCGCCTGAGTCCCGGCGCATAGCACCGCGACTGCGACGCACAGCCCGGTCCTGCGCCGTGATCGCACTGGCCAACGATACTTTGGGGGCCGGGGTCGTCAGCATCCAGCGACCCGCGATCCTCGGAGGAGATGACCCGTGACCTCAACCGTCCGCCGGCGCGGCAGCCGGATCGCAGCGTTGGCCTCGGCCGCGATACTCGTGGTGGCGGGCTGCGCCGCACCCGACCGCGACACCGGTTCTGCCGGCGGCAACGCCGAACTCGGCAAGAGCAGCGATATCAACCCGCAGGACCCGGCCACCCTGAAGAAGGGTGGCAACCTCAGGTTGGCGATCGGGGCGCTGCCGTCGAACTTCAACACCCTCAACATCGACGGCAACGAGGCCGACAACGGCTCGATGCAGCGCCCGACGATGCCGCGGTCGTTCGTCATAGCACCGGACGGGTCGATGAAGGTCAACACCGACTACTTCACCTCGGTGGAGTTGACCAAAACCGATCCGCAGGTGGTCACCTACACGATCAACCCCAAGGCCACCTGGTCCGACGGGACGCCGATCACCTGGGAGGACATCGCCTCCCAGATCAACGCCACCAGCGGTAAGGACAAGGCGTTCGCGATCGCCTCCCCCAACGGCTCCGACCGGGTGGCCTCGGTGACCCGCGGGGTCGACGACCGGCAGGCCGTGATGACCTTCGCCCAGCACTACCCGGAGTGGCGCGGCATGTTCGCCGGGAACACCATGCTGCTGCCCAAGAGCATGACCGCCAACGCCGATGTGTTCAACAAGGGCCAACTCGACAAGCCCGGCCCGTCGGCGGGACCGTTCATGGTGACCGCCGTGGACCGCACCGCCCAGCGAGTGACGTTGTCCCGCAACCCGAAATGGTGGGGCGCCCCGCCGCTGCTGGACTCCATCACCTTCCTGGCCCTCGATGACGCCGCACGGATTCCGGCGCTGCAGAACAACACCATTGACGCCACCGGGATCGCCTCGCTGGACGAGTTGAAGATCGCCCAGGGCACCCAGGGCGTCCAGATCCGCCGGGCACCCGGGCCGAGTTGGTATCACCTGACCTTCAACGGGGCGCCGGGGTCGATCCTGTCCGACAAGGCGCTGCGCCAGGCGGTGGCCAAGGGCATCGACCGGCAGGCCATCGTGAATGTGGCGCAGCGCGGCTTGGTGGACAACCCGACGCCGCTGGGCAACCACATTTTCGTCGCTGGCCAGGAGGGCTACCAGG
>CAZRFC010000191.1:0-8379 GCA_964598975.1 uncultured Mycobacterium sp.
GGGACTGTAGGTCACCTCGGCTCCCCGTCCTGATCGGGCTGGCTGTGGGCCGGGCAGGTGGGGCGCAGCGGGCAGTGCGAGCAGCCGTCGTTGGCCCGGGCGGCGAATTGCGGACCGGCGGTCACGGCCGCCGCGGCCCGCACACTGGCCTGCCAGTCGCCGGTGTCGTCGGCGCCCAGCGCGGTCTGCTCGCGTTCGGTGGCGGCACCGGCGGCCGACGGCTTACCGAGGTAAACCAGTCGCCCACCGCCGGGCTGGTCACCGTCGGGCAGCAGGCCCGCCGACACCGCCAACTGGTAGAGGCCGAGTTGGGCGTGGTTCTGGGCGTCGTCCTTGCTGACCGGGCTCTTGGCCGTCTTGAGGTCGACCACTACCAGCCGGCCCTGGGCGTCACGCTCGAGCCGGTCGATACGTCCGCGCACCCGGACCCCGGGCTGCCCGTCGGACGGTTCGGCGATGACACCGTCGAGTTCGATCTCGGTGCCGACCTCGGTGAGTTCGTGTCGGGTGGCGACCCGCCAGGCCACGAACGCGGCGAGCATGCTGCGGTGCCGTTCCAGTTCGTTGGCGGCGTACCAGGGCGAGTCGAACGGCAATGCATCCCAGAGGTTTTCCAGTTCGGCAACCAACTGGGCCTCATTCTTGGCCGAATCGGCCAGCAGGGCGTGTACCAGCGAACCCAGGGTGGAGTTCAGCGCCCGCGCACCGCCGCCGCCATGACGTTCGGCCAGCCAGCGCAGCGGGCAATCGGTGAGGGTTTGCAGCGTCGACGGGCTGAGGTTGACGGTGTGGTCATCCCCGGACCACAGCGGCTCGTCGGTGCTGACCTCGGCCAGGCCATGCCAGTGCGCGGGATCGGCGCCGGGCACCCCGGCGGCAGCCAGCCGCACCAATTGTTCGGCGGCGCAGGCACGCTCATGGTCGGTGATCGCATCGGTCGGTGCGCACACCGCAGCGCGTAGCCGACCCACCACCGCAGTCGGCGAGAGTACCGGCGGGGCGGGCTGCGGCCGCAGCGGTTCGGGCTCGCAGCCACCGGCCAGGGCAGCCAGTTCGGCGATGAACGGCGAGGGCAGGGTGACCTCGTCGCCGGTGTCGCTGTCCACGGCGGTGATCAGCAGCCGCCGCCGGGCCCGGCCCATCGCCGCGATCAGCAGGCGGCGTTCCTCGGCCAAAAGCGGAGCCCGCGCGGAGACCTCATCGCCCAGCCCGTCGAGAACGTCGAGCAACCGCTGGGTGCCCAGCACGCCGCCGCGCGGAGTGGTGTTGGGCCACAAGCCATCCTGCAGACCGGCGATCACGACCATCTCCCAGTCCCTGGCGAGCGCGGCATGCGGACTCAGTACTGCGACCGTCTCCCCGGAGGGTGCGCCGTCGAAGACCGGCGGCAAGTGTAGGCCGGCGACGTGGTCGAGCAGGCCCATCAGGGACGCCCCGGTGGTTCGGGCGACATAGTCATCGGCGATGTCGAACAGCGCTGTGACTGCGGCGAGGTTGCGTTCGGCCAGCGCCCCGTCGGCTCCCCCGCGTTCGGCCGCGGTCAGCCAGCGCCGCTGCAGGCCGCTGCGCTCCCAGGCCTGCCAGAGCGTGAAGCGGGGGTCGTTGCTGGCGCGGTGGCTGCGGGTGGCGGCCTTCAGCACAGCCCGCACCCGGTTGACCGGTTTAGCCAGTGTGGCCGGAAGCTGCGGGGCGGCGCCGGTGAGCGCCTCGGCCAGCCCAGTGTCGGTGCGGCGCAGCGCACGGCGCAACTGGCGCAGCGTCACCGGATCGACCCTCCCGATCGGACCGGTCAGCAGCGCCTCGGCCTTTTCGGAGTCCATTCCGTTGACGACGACGTTCAGCACGGTCAACAGCCCGCGGGCCGCAGGCTGATCGCCGATGGCGACCCCGGCCGAGGGCGTTGCGACCGGCACGCCGGCCACCGCCAGGGACCGCGACAGCGCGGCAGCCGCTGAAGCCGAACGGGTGATCACCGCCAACTGGGACCACGGCACGCCGTCGACCAGGTGTGCGCGGCGCAGTGCGTCGGCGACGGTGGCGGCCTCGGCATGTGCCGACTCAGCCACTCGCACCACAACCGCGCCGGGGTCCCCGTCGGCTCCTTCCAGACTCCGCCAGCTGTTGCCGGGTAGTGCGGCCGCCATTCCGCTGATAGCCCGGGCGATCGCCGGCGCGCAGCGGTGCGAACGGGTCAGTTCGACCTCATCGCCGCCGTCACCGGTGAGCAGCCCGGAGTCGGCGCCGCGGAATCCGAACACCGCCTGGTTGGGATCCCCGGCCAGCAGTGCCAACTCGGCGCTGGCGGCCAGCACCCGCACCAGGCGGGCGGCCTGCGGGTCGAGGTGCTGGGCATCGTCGACGAGCAGGACCCGGACCCTGGCCCGCTCGGCGGCCAGCAGGGCCGGGTCGGCGGCGAGGGCGTCGAGCGCCGCGTCGACCAATTCGGCGGCGCCGAGCGCGGGAACGGTCGCCTTGGGCGCGGCGGTGCCCACCGCGGCGCGCAGCAGCAAGACCTGCTCGTAATGCACGGCGAAGCGGCCGGCGGCGACCCACTCCGGGCGGCCGTGCTCACGCCCGAGTCGCCGCAGCGCCGCCGGGTCCACCCCGCGCTCGGCGCAGCGGGCCAGCAGGTCGCGAAGTTGGGTGGAGAAACCTCCGGTCCCCAGCGCGGGCCGCAACTCCCGCGGCCAGCGCTTCGCCCCGTCCTCGAGCTCCCCGTCGAGCAGTTCACGGGTGATGGCGTCCTGCTCGGCTCCGGTGACCAGCCGCGGCGGTGGGTTGCCGGCCCGTTCGGCGGCCTTTCGCAAGACCGCGAAGGCGTAGCTGTGCACCGTGCGCACCAGCGGCTCGCGGACCACCGTGAGTTCCGCACCGCCGGCAGCCGGGGATGCACCCAGCAGCCGCGCCGTCAGCGCCCCACGGGCCTCCTTGGCCAAGCGCTCGGATGTCAGCAGCAGCACCGACTCCGGATCGGCGCCGTCGGCGATATGGGTGACGGCAGCGTCGATCAGCCGGGTGGTCTTACCGGTCCCCGGCCCTCCCACGATGCGAACGATGCTCACGACCGCATGACACCACGGGGGTACGACAGAACCGGTGATCTGCGATCAGGGCGTGGCGCGCGCTAACGGTCCTCGCGGTCGATGAGGGTCTGCAGGATGCCGACGATCTGCTGCTGACCCGCCGCGGTCAGGTCGAACTTCGACCGCATCCCGTCGAACCCCGACCGCATCTCGGTGCGTAGGTCAGCCACCTCAGTGCGTAGATCCACGAGATCCTCGCGTACGGCGTTGAAACTCCCGATCGTCGCCCGCCGGAAGTCGCGCAATTCCGAACTGATCTCACCGACATCACGATCGGCGGCTCCGGCCAGGACGCGCGCGGCCGCGGCGTCCTGCTCGCTCATCCTCAGCCGCGCCCGGATGTCGCGCATCTCACCTTCCAAAGCGCTGACCCGGGGTTCGAGCTCGCCACCCTCCATAAACCGCACCCTACCGCCGTGAAACCGTGTGGGCGCGTGGTATCCACAGGCCTAGGAGAACGCAAGAGAGCTCTGGCAGCATGAGGCGCGTGCTGCACCTCAACCGCTACGGCCCGCCCGGCCCGGCCAAGGTCCTGATGATCCACGGGCTGACCGGGCACGGTGCCCGCTGGCACCGTCTGGCCACCACCTACCTGCCTGAAATCGGGGTTCTGGCGCCCGATCTGATCGGGCACGGCCGCTCGTCGTACTCCGCACCGTGGAGTATCGACGCCAACGTCACCGCCCTGGCCGGGTTGATCGAGAGCGCGGCCGACGGTCCCGTACTGGTGGTCGGTCACTCGTTCGGGTGCGCGGTGGCACTGCACCTGGCCGCCCAATGTCCCGACCTGGTCTCCGGCCTGATGCTGTTGGATCCGGCGGTGGCCCTCGACGGGCAGTGGATGCGGGAGGTCGCCGAGGCCACTTTGGCCTCCCCGGATTACACCGACCGCGCCGAAGCCCGAACCGAGAAGGCCACCGGCGCGTGGGCAGATGTGCCACCCGCCGACCTTGAAGAGGACCTCGACGAGCATCTGGTGGCCCTGCCCAACGGGCGGTACGGCTGGCGGGTGTGTATCCCGGCGATGGCGTCCTACTGGAGCGAATTGGCACGGGACATCGCCCTGCCGCACAAGGGAACCCGGACGACGCTGGTGCGCGCCGCGTTCCAGGATCCGCCCTATGTGACCGAGGATCTGGTCGTCGCTCTGTCCGCTCAGTTGGGATCGGACTTCACTCTGGTTGAGTTCGGCTGCCAGCACATGGTGCCGTTGGCAAAGCCCGCCGAAACCGCTGCGGTGATCCGCGACATGCTCTGAAGTGGCCAGGATCACGGACGAACAGGTCGAGTCGGTGCGGGCCCTGGTGGCCTCCATTCCAGCCGGGCGGGTCGCCACCTACGGTGATATCGCCTGTGCAGCAGGGATTTCCAGTGCGCGCATCGTCGGTTGGATCATGGGCACCGATTCCTCGGACCTGCCGTGGCATCGGGTGATCGGCGCGACCGGGCGGCCCGCCGCGCACTTGGCGGCGCGGCAGTTGGAACTGTTGCGCGCCGAGGGGGTGGCGGCCTCAGCCGGCCGAATTCCGTTGGCGTCGGTTCGGCACGTCTTCGGGCGTCCGACACACTGACACCAGTGCCCGGCTCCGAGCGACAGCGGCGCGGGCGATCCGGCGTTGTCGCTGAGAGCTGGGCAAAAGCGGTGTCAAAATCTTTGGTCGGCAGCCCGACGCGGCCAGCGCCAGCCCCGCGTAGGGTCCGGCCTCCGAGACGCCTAGAGAACCATCCGAACAACTGCGGCCGTTCGCCGCAGACCCGCGAAAGCCTCAGCAGTGGAACGCGGATGCAAAGCATGCACAGCGAGTCGGAACATCAACGCACGCAACAACATTTGCGGCCACTCCGGCAGATCATCCCACCGCTCGATCAGTTCGTCGTCGGCCTCACCCCAAGCCATCGCGTCGATGACGGCGACCCCGGCCGCCCATGACGCCGGCCGCCAGTACGGGGTGATGTCGGTGATTCCGGGTGCCGCGCTACCGGCGAACAGCACCGTGCCGTAGAGGTCGCCGTGCACCAGTTGGCTCGGGCTCTCGGTGGGCTTGCGCAGACCTGCCAGCTGGGTGAGAAGTTCCATCGACTGGCTGCGGTCCGGCGATTCGGGCAGCTCCGGCGCACCCAACGGAAGGCTGTGCAGCGGGCGGTCCTCCCAGGCGGCGCGATCGGCGACGGTGAACACGTCCACCTCGGTCCACGGCGGCACCGGACCCTGAGTCAAAAAACGCGGCCGCTCCAGGGAAGCAGTGACCTCATGCAGCCGCACCCCCACCGAGACCACCTCGTCGTGCCGCGCCTCGGGGCCACCGGCGACGTAGGTATCCGCCCGCCACCCCGACACCACGTAGCGGCCATCGGTGGAGCGGACCGGCCGGGCCAGCCGCAGTCCGTCGACGAACAACGATTCACGCACCTTGGCCGACCAGGCGGCGCGGGCGTGGTCGGCGACCATCGACATCACGATCTCGCCGTAGCGCCAGCCGCCATCCCAGGCCGGCTCGGGGTCGACGTATTTGAGACCGAACGCAGCCAGCACGTGGCCGGGCGGACGATCGTCGATCACATGGTCAGAGTAAGGCGTGGCAGTCCGAACGGGCCGTCAGTAACGGGCCATGTCGGGCTCAAATTGCTGGGCCCAGGCCACAATTCCGCCACGCAGATGTAACGCCCCGGTGACCCCGGCCCGATTCAGGGCCGCCAGCACCTGCGCCGAACGCACCCCACTTTTGCAGTACAGCACCGGAATCCGGCCGGCCGGCAGCAGCCCCGGACCACCCGACTCCAGCTTCGCTTTGGGGATCAACTGGGCTCCCTCGATGCGGTTGATCGCCCACTCGGCCGGTTCCCGTACATCGATCAACGCGACCTCGGCGCCGGAGTCCAGCAGCGCGCGCAGTTCGGTCGGGCTGATGCCCGGGTCGGCTTCAGCGGCCATCCCGCAGAGCGCCTCATAGTCGGCCAGCTCGCTGATGGGCGGGGCCAGTGGATCCTTGCGGACGGTGATGGTCCGGTACGACATCTGCAGGGCGTCATAGATCAGCAGCCGTCCCAGCAGCGACTCGCCGATCCCGGTGATGAGCTTGATGGCCTCGGTGCCCATCACCGAGGCGATCGACGCGCACAGCACACCCAGGACCCCGCCCTCGGCGCAGGACGGCACCAGACCGGCCGGCGGCGGATCGGGATAGAGGTCGCGGTAGTTGATACCCCGCCCGCCCGGGGCGTGCTCCCAGAACACCGAGGCCTGCCCGGAGAACCGGTAGATCGATCCCCACACGTAGGGCTTGCCCGCCAGCACCGCGGCGTCGTTGACCAGGTAGCGGGTGGCGAAGTTGTCGGCGCCGTCGACGATGAGGTCGTACTCGGTGAACAACTCGACGGCGTTGTCGCCGGCCAGCCGAAAAGGATGCACGCGGACCTCGACCAGTGGATTGACCTCGAGGACGGCGTCGCGGGCGCTCTCGGCCTTGAGCCGGCCGATATCGGAGGTGCCGTGGATGATCTGGCGCTGCAGGTTGGACTCCTCGACGACGTCGAAGTCGACGACGCCCAACGTTCCCACCCCCGCGGCGGCGAGGTACAGCAGCGCCGGGGAGCCCAGTCCCCCGGCCCCGACGACCAGAACGCGGGCGTTCTTGAGCCGTCGCTGGCCCTCGTCCCCGATATCGGGCAGCAGCAGGTGCCGGCTGTAGCGGGCGACCTCGGCGCGGGTCAGTGCCGCGGCGGGCTGCACCAGCGGAGGCAGGGGGGACACGTGTCCATTGTGCGGTTTCATCCGGGACACGCCGCTGAGGGCGTATCAGGCCGCACTTTCGGCGGCGGGCGGCGGCGGCGGGCGGCGGCGGCGGGCGGCGGCGGGGGCAGACGTCAGGCGATCGGATACGGCCAGGCGTTGAACCGGCAGGTCTTGCCGTCCGGCTTGACCGAACCGGGGTCGAACCGCGAGGCGTCGTTGTCCGACGTCGAGAAGGTCTGCTGCATCATGATCGGCGCCAGACCGCCGGTGCGGTCGCACGGCTCATGGGTGGTGTAGCCGATGGCGTGGCCGACCTCGTGGTTGATCAGGTATTGCCGGTAGGACCCGATGTCACCCTGGAACGGCACCGCGCCGCGCACCCAGCGGGCCAGATTCAGGAACACCCGCGGTTCGGCGTCCGGCCCGTAAATCGGGTTGTAGCAGGAGGTTTCGATCTGGATCTCGTACCCGCAGCCCTCCCGCACCGTGATCGGCGAGGTCAGCGAGACCCGGAAGTCCGGCTTGACGGCCGGATCGTCGGTGCGCTCGAACGCGAACTGCGGGTTGTGCGTCCAACTCTTGGGGTTGGCCAGCGTCTCGGTGACCATCCGGGCGAAACCCTCATCCCCGCCGAAGGACGAGGTGTCGATGCCGTCCTCCACCTCGACGCTGTAGGTGAACGTCTTGGCGGTGCCCTCGCCCACCTTCGGCGACGTGCCCGGAACCAGGTGCCATGTCTTCGCGCCGGCCTCGGTGTACGGGCCGCCCGCGGGCAGGATTCCGGTGGGCAGGCTCGCGTCGAACTCGGTCAGGCCCCGCGGCGGCGCGCCGATGATGCTGGTGCCGGCCGAACCGATCGTCGGCGGACCCTTCACCGGTTCCTCGGCCACCTGGACCGTCGTGCCCGTCATGGTCTGGTACAGCACGACACCGGTCAGTGCGATCAGTACCGGCAGTGCGTATGCCCGCCAGCCGTAGGTGGCCAGGAAGTGCCCGAGCCAACTCTGCTTGCGCACGTCAGCGCGCTCTTCGCGGTTGGCCCTGGGCCGCCCGGAGTCCTCAGCCATCGGGTCACGCAGCGCCCGCAGCGGCTCGTCCCACTCGCTGAGCAGAACGGGCACGCGACCGCCACCGTGTGGCCCCGACTCATTGGTCACCGACCCAGGATCGCATAAACCGCACGCAGGCGACTCCGGGGCACGCCCACGGCACGGGGCGGATAGTAGTGTCGGGGGGTGAGCAACCTGACCGATACGGCCGCCCGCAAGCGGGTCCGCAGTGGTCGGCTACCCCGTGGCGAACGCCGCGACCAGTTGCTGCTGATCGCCAGCGAAGTGTTCGTCGACCGCGGCTTCCACGCCGCCGGCATGGACGAGATCGCCGTCCGTGCCGGGGTCAGCAAGCCGGTCCTCTACCAGCACTTCTCCAGCAAGCTGGACCTCTACCTGGCGGTGCTGCAGCAGCACGGCGACATTCTGGTGGCCGGGGTGCGCCAGGCCTTGCGGACCACCACCGACAACCGCCAGCGGTTGCGCGCGGCGGTGCAGGCGTTCTTCGACTTCA